>CAISHH010000051.1 GCA_903885085.1 uncultured Campylobacterales bacterium | reverse complement strand
TAAATTCTAGTATTACAACGAGACCGCTTGGTTTTAATACACGATTAAACTCTTCTAAGGCTTCAATTCTTTGTACCACATTTCTGATACCGTAAGTAATACTGATAATGTCTGCGGTCTCGTCAGCTAAGGGGATCTCTGTTGCTTTTGCGGTGTGATATTCGAAATTTGGAAACTTTACTTTTGCAACATCAAGCATCCCGTTTGATGGATCAACGCCAACGATTTTACCAATCGCAACACCGCAAACTAGTGCCTGTTTACGCCAGTAATCCATCATATCACCAGTTCCGCATGCAACATCGACAATCACATCAACACTGTTGCCACTGTTGAAATCATAAGCTAAATTACAAGCTTTTTTTCTCCAACTTCGATCCACGCCCATACTCATCACACGGTTGGCCGTATCATAAGTCGGTGCAATATTATCAAACATCGATACGATTTTTTCCTGTTTTTCCATACCAAAAACCTTATTTATATTAATTTCATCCAGAGACAAAGATCTTCTGCTTCTTTGCTTACATGTAAGAGTTCAAACTGAGATTCCTTATGATTCATACATATTTTTCCACCCATTATAGGAGCAATAAAACTCAAATAGTAATCTACAGAATTTTTGCTTAACTCAAACATAGTTGAGCCGCCTTCAATCATAATACACTTATAATCTTTCAATTTTTCAAAATCACTCTCGATATGTACTTTTCTGTTTAACACTTCAAAGAGCGGAATAGTTTTATCGAACTCTTTGCTGCGAGATACTATCAAAACATCAGGCGCTTTACCTGTGCAGAGTCTTGCATCAAGCGTTGGTCTATCAACTCGTACCGTTTCTCCACCGATAATAAGAAGATCACAAACAGAACGCATTTTATGAACAAGTGTTCTTGAGTCTAAAGAACTGATAGCTCCGCCTTCTACACTTCCATCAAGTCTTTGAGCCCATTTAAAAAATACAAATCTTTCTTTGGTCCATTTTGTAAAAGGCTCTAAAAGTGCATTGCTTCTTACATGTAAAGCTGAATGGGAAACAGAGATGTCTGAATTTACTAAAATTTCTTCTCCGCCATCAGCTTTATCTGTTTTATCTGCTGATGCAATCACTACGCTTTTAACACCAAGTGAAGCGATAAGATTTGCACAAGATGGAGTTTTTCCTTCGTGCGAACAAGGCTCAAGCGTTACATGTAAAGTCACATCTTTAAAACAGCCATTATGATGAGTTAAAAGATAATTGTGTATCTCATGAGAAGCAGTTAAAGAAAGGATTTTTTCATCATTTGTAAGTTTAAGGTAAGCTTTTTGAAGTGCTAAAACCTCGGCATGAGGTCCACCAGCTTTTTGATGAGCTTCAACTGCCAAGAGTTCATTTTCGTGATTTACGACTGTACATCCGACAGCCGGATTTGGGTAAGTAAGAACTTGGAATTTCCATGCTTCACGAAGCGCTAATTCCATAAAGAAATTATCGTCGATTACCATTCAAAGTAAGTACTAGCTTTAACAACATTGTTTAAAGGTACAACAACTTCTTCATCATCAGTTTGAAGATAAAGATCTTCGCCCTTAACATCCACTAAGACACCTTTAAACTTCTCTTTATTTTTTGCGAGGATGCTCACTTTTTCACCGATCGAATTGATAAAATTATCAAGCTTCGTAAGCTTTCTCTCAATCCCTGGAGATCCAACTTCAAGTCTATAATCACCTGAAACTGGAGGTGTAACATCAAGAAGTGGAGAGATAAGATGCGTGATATTCACACATCTATCCATGCTGACACCCTTGTTTTCTTTGTCTTTTATACTTACTCTGTAAATAGTCTCGCCATGCTCACTTGTGATGATTGCATCATATAAGCTTAGACCAACTGATTCTACAATTGATTTGATATCACTTTCAAGACTCATGTTTTCTCTCTTTTTCTATGCGTTTAAAAAGATCTTCCAAGCCTTGACTTTTTTTGAGTTGATCATCAAACTCAAATGTTAGCTTTGGAGCTTTAAACCATCCCTGATCTTTTAAACAATAATCTTCTACGATAGGAGCTACTTTTTTTAGTTGTTTCATATAAAAAGTTCTCTCTTCTGGAGTATAAAAATGAGGATCAATGTACACTTTCGCATCACTTCTTCCATGAGAACATTTTACTTCAACAACATCTAGTTCGTGCATTCTCGCATCATTGAGTGCACTAAAGGCTTCAGGAATTAACTCCTGAAGTATAGACTCGGTGCGTTTTACTTTGATTTGAGCCGGAGTCACAGAGTAACCTTCGCCTCAGCTTTTGTAAATGTTTCGATGACATCGCCAACGACAACATCATTGTAACCTTTAATAGCAACGCCACACTCATAACCGTTTGTAACTTCAGCAGCATCATCTTTGAAACGTTTAAGTGAAGTAAGTTCACCCTCAAATACAACAACGCCATCACGGATAACACGTACCAAACCACCACGGACAAGTTTACCATCAACAACAACACATCCGGCAACAGCTGCACCTTTTGGTGTTTTGAATATATTACGAACTTCTGCTTGACCTGTATTTGTCTCTGTAAATACAGGAGACATCATACCTGTAAGCATTCCTGTAATATCATCAATAAGTTGATAGATAACAGAGTATGTTCTGATATCAACACCTTTTTGTTTTGCAGCAGCTTTTACGATACCTGTTGGACGAACGTTAAATCCAATAAGCGCCGTATTTTGGCTGTTTGCAACAAGCTCGACATCGTTTTCAGTAATTCCACCAACACCGCTTGAGATCACTTCTACTTTAACTTCATCATTACGAAGTTCAGAAAGTGCCCCACGGATTGCTTCGAGTGAACCATGAACATCAGTTTTAAGAACGATTTTAAGAGATTTTAATCTTCCTTCTGCAATTAATGACGTAAGTTCATCAAGAGTAGTTTTCGTACTATGTGAAAGCTCTTTACGTCTTTCATACTCATAACGTTTTTGAGCGTATTCACGAGCATCTTTGTCAGAATTCATAGCTATCATCGTCTCACCGGCTGAAGGTACTTCGTTCAAACCTACAACAACAGCTGTATGACTTGGTTTAAGCTCTTTGATCTGTGCTTTTTGATCATCTATCATCGCTTTGACACGTCCATAAGACTGTCCACAAACAACGTAATCACCAACTCTTAAAGTACCATTTTGAACGATAACAGTAGCGACTGGACCACGCCCTTTTTCTAAAGAACTCTCAACAACAACCGCTTTCGCATTTGTTGTTTCATTTGCTTTAAGCTCTAAAACTTCTGCAGTTAAAAGGATATTTTCAAGTAAGTCATCAATTCCGTCGCCTTTTTTTGCAGACACAGGAATAAACTCGATATCTCCGCCCCAATCAGTTGGGTTAAGGCCACGTTCTGCCATTTGACCTTTGACCATATCTGGATTTGCGTTTTCTTTATCCATTTTGTTTAAAGCAACGATGATAGGCACACCTGATTCTTTTGCTATATTAATAGCTTCAATAGTCTGAGGTTTCACGCCATCATCTGCAGCAACAACAATAATAATAATATCTGTCGCATTTGCACCACGTTGACGCATTGCACTAAATGCCGCGTGACCTGGAGTATCTAAGAATGTGATCCATTTGCCATTTTGTTTGATCGTATACGCACCGATATGTTGCGTAATTCCACCAGCTTCGCCTGCTGCAACTTTTGCACTTCTGATTGCGTCAAGAAGTGAAGTTTTACCATGATCGACGTGACCCATGATTGTAATAACAGGAGGACGTTCTACAAGATCTTCATCACTCTCAATCACTTCTTCTTCATAAGACTCTTCATAGTTAAATGCATCTTTTGGATCGATCGTTGTTACTTCAACTTCAAATTCTTCAGCTAAAATCTCTATCTCATCTTTTCCAAGAAAGTCATTTTTGGTCATCATTAAACCAAGATCAAAAAGAACTTTGATTACTTCAATCATTGGACGGTTTATTTTCTCTGCAAACTCATAAACACGGATATCTTCAGGAATCTCAACATGGGTCACGATCTCATCTGACATTTTATCTTTGACATATTTTTTACGTTTATCACGAGAAACTTTACGAGGTTGTTTATTTGCACCCTGCTTTTTACCAGAATTTCTTCCTAATGGTTTTGGCTCTCTTGGTTTTCTTGGTTCTTCAGCTTTAATCTCTGGTCTATGACTTGCATTGAGATCAACAAGTTCTACTTGATTATCTTCATAATCCATAGAAAGTTCACTTAAAGATTCACCAAAGATATCAAGCTTCATCCCGCCTGTTTGTTTCTTTGTTGAAGATGATGAAACTGCAGCCGCTTTATTTTTCTTTTTACGAGCATTGAGTTCAGCCAAGGCTTCAGCACTCATTTTTCCATAACTAGAAACTGATTTAAAGGCGTTATCATCATGAGAATCACTAAAAATCTCTTCTTCAACTTTTGGCTTTTTCTTTTTAACAATTTTCAGTCCAGAAGTTTTCACAGGAGCAACCATAGTGATTGGCCCTTTTCTCTCTTCTTTTTCCACAATTGCAGAACTAAGTAC
>CAISHH010000050.1 GCA_903885085.1 uncultured Campylobacterales bacterium | reverse complement strand
CCAATTTTGCTTTGAACTCAGCACTGTATATTTTTCGTTTGATGCTCATTTCTTAATCCCTATATATTCCGTATTTTATTCTAGCGTTTTGGAATTAAAAAATAGATTTTACTGGTTTGATTTTAGGGGTTCATTATAGTTATCATACTTGGATATTACGGCGGGAAGATTAGTTGGGGAAATTTAGGAGAGGAAAAGATGCAGACAGTTGCCTTAGATATGAACGAACCAAATAGCATAATCAGCAGTGCGAATATAGACAATGAAATGCCAAGGGTATTTTCTACACCTACTTCATCCCTAAAAATATCATCAGATGAAAGAAAGTTTGCAGACATTACGCATCAAGTCAGTATCTCTATTTTGATAGGCGGTGCGGCGGGTCTTGGGTTAGACACCCTAGAAAAGATACTCAGCAACGCTTTTAAGGCAAGTGGCTACTATGTGTTTACGACAAAAGAATTTATGTCTCGTGTACGCGGCGGAAGTAACACCACTTTAATTCGCATCGCAAACTTCCCTGTGCAAGCTCCATGCTGGGAAGTAGATATCTCCATTGCAATGGATACTCTAGCACTTGGACACATGAAAGAGAGATGGCATCAAGGTACTGTTATTTTAGCAGATGAAAGTTTTAGCAATAATAGCTCTAATGTCATCGCAGTTGCCATGAAAGAGAGTGCCAAAAAGTTTGGCAATGCACAGTATGGAAATACTTATATGGCGGGTTTACTCTTTGGGTTACTAGGTATCGATAAAACTCCTTTATTTCAAAGCATTGATAAACACTTCAAAGATGAAAGTGCAAATAAAGAAGTAGCAGAAGTTGGTTACGAAACAGGACGTAAAATTGAAAATTTGACACTTCCAAAGTTGCCAAAAATAGATTTCAAAGAGGTAGAAAAGCTTCATCTTATGGATGGCACGACTGCGTGTGGATTTGGTTTTTTAGCCGGCGGATGCAATATGATAACTGCTTACCCGATGTCGCCATCGACGGGAGTTTTAAATTTCATGGCATCAATGTCAAAAGAGTTTGATATCGCTTTAGAACAGAGTGAAGATGAGATAGCCTCTTTAATGATGACTCTTGGCGGATGGTACGGCGGTGCGCGTGCGATGACATCGACTTCAGGCGGAGGATTTGCTCTTATGGGTGAAGCTCTGAGTCTTTCTGGCATGACTGAAACACCTGCGGTCATCTACCTTGCACAACGTCCTGGACCTGCCACAGGACTGCCTACAAGAACAGAACAGGGAGACTTAAACTTGGCTCTTTACTCTGGGCACGGGCCATTTCCACGTGTGGTACTCGCACCCGGATCATTAGAAGAGTGCATTGACTATGGTTATCTTGCTTTTGAATTAGCTGACAAGTACCAGATACCCGTTATTGTTTTAAGCGATCAGTATCTTGCAGATTCTATTTTTATGATAGGCGATGTAGATTTTTCATCTTATAAACAGCACAGATACATTACAAAAAGTGCTGAAGATTATGAGCGTTATGCAGACACTCCAAACGGCATAAGTCCAAGAGCGATTCCTAGTTTTGGAGAGGGACTCATCTGCGCGGTGGGAGATGAACATGATGAGCGCGGACAGATTACCGAAGAGTACAAGATGCGCAAACAGATGGTCGATAAGCGTACGCGTAAAAATGATGAACTTAGTCGTGAAGCTATTGCTCCACCATGTAAGGGTAAGGGAGAGATTGCCGTCATCGGCTGGGGTTCAAGCAAAGGTGCCATTGGTGAGGCACTGGAGAGACTGGATGATAAACGTCTGGAGCATATACACTTTGTTTGGGTGCATCCACTAAGCCCTGAGCAGTTGAGTGTTTTAAATGGCTACAAATACAAGATCGTCGTAGAAAACAATGCAGACAGTGCATTTGCCGATCAGCTCAAACTTCATGACGTATATGTAGACGATAAGATACTTCAATCCAACGGTTTTAGTTTCTTTGCCGATCAGCTTGCAAGTATGATAGAAAAATCGCTAAAGGAGTTGTCATGAGTCATCTGTTTGATAGAGAAAATGTTGATGTCGCATGGTGTCCGGGATGCGGAAACTTTGGTATCTTAAAACTTATAAAAGAGGTACTTGAAGAATTACATGGTGACAAGTATAATACGGTCATAGTATCGGGCATCGGACAAGCCGCGAAAGCACCCTATTATGTAGATACCAATATGTTCGGAGTCTTGCATGGGAGAGCACTTCCCGCCGCGACGGGCATCAAAATGGCAAATCCGCAACTGAGTGTCATAGCTGAGGGCGGTGATGGCGATATGTACGGAGAGGGCGGAAACCATTTTATACACACCATTAGACGCAATGTTAACATCGTCCATATCGTGCATAACAACATGGTCTACGGCCTGACAAAGGGACAAGCTTCGCCTACAAGCCAAAAGGGTTTTGAGACAAAAGTACAAGTAAACGGCGTCTCAAATGAGCCTTTCAATCCACTTGCAGTCGCACTTTCTCTGAGAGCTGGATTTGTCTCAAGAGTCAGTATAGGTAACGCCGAACATGCAAAAGAGGTACTCAAAGCCGCATTTATGCATCACGGTTACGCACTTGTAGATATCTTTCAACCTTGTGTTACTTTTAACAAAACAAACACTTACCATTGGTTTAAGGAAAACACATATACTCTTGATGAGGCTTATGAGAGCAGTGATTTTAACGGAGCTTTGCAAAAAGCTTTTGAAGTGATGCCGATGCCCCTTGGCATACTGTATCAAAATAAAAACAGTGTTTTGACATTTGAAGAACAGATAAGAAAGAGTGAAGCTAAATCGCTTTATTCTTGTACTCATGATATTTCTAAAATTCAAAATCTGTTTGAGAGTTATTAAAGGATTACGGTTATGAAAAGTCTGCTTCCACTGTTACTTTTTACTTTATCTTCACTTTTTGCCGCTTCTACTGGTGTAGAGATAAAGAGTGTAGATCCCTTGAATGATGTCGGATTATTACTCATTGTAGTAGGTATGAGTTTTATGATCTTAGAGGTTTTTGTTATCGGATTTGGAATCTTAGGGATCGGTGGAGTCATTGCCTTTACTGTTGGTTCCATTTTACTCTTTAACGCAGATACTATTCCCCTCGTGGTAGCTTTTAGTCTTGTCAGTCTTGCATTTTTTATTATGATAATACGGCTATATTTAAAATCTCGTTTTGTAAAAGTAGTCGTAGGATTAGATGAGATGATAGGTTTAAAAGGGCAAGTTGTAGATGTAACTGATGCGGGCTATCATGTCTTATGTCACGCAGAAATATGGAGTGCTACGAGTCAGGTAAAACTACGTGTTGGAGAGAGTGTCCAAGTTGTTGGACTGAGTGATCTTGTCTTAGAAGTAAAACCATTGAAGGAGTAAGTCATGTTTATTAATGTACCGATCATCGGAGTCTATATAGTTCTATTTGTTGTTGCTTTTTTAGCAACCTCTGTACGCGTTTTAAGAGAATATGAACGTGGAGTAATCTTTTCGCTCGGTCGCTTCACCGGCGTCAAAGGACCGGGGCTTATCATCCTTATTCCTATTGTTCAGCAGATGGTCAGAGTTGATCTTCGTACCATCGTTCTTGATGTTCCCTCTCAAGATGTCATTTCGCATGACAATGTTTCGGTACATGTAAACGCTGTTGTGTACTTTCGTGTGATCGATCCAGAAAAAGCAATTATACAAGTAGAAGATTTTTTCAATGCAACCAGTCAACTTGCACAAACAACTCTACGTTCAGTGCTTGGAGGACATGAACTCGATGAGATGCTAGCAGAACGTGAACGTCTTAACTCTGCGATTCAGGAGATACTCGATAAAAGGACGGATGCATGGGGAATTAAAATTGCAAATGTCGAGATCAAGCTCATCGACCTTGACGAGAGTATGATTCGCGCCATCGCGAAACAAGCCGAGGCTGAACGTGAACGCCGAGCTAAAGTTATCAATGCCAAAGGCGAACTTGAAGCGAGTGAAAATCTACTCGCAGCAGCGGAAATACTAGCCAAAAATGAACTGGGAATAAAACTACGTTATCTCCAAACAATGAGTGATATTTCTAACGACAAAACCAATACAATAGTTTTTCCATTTCCTATAGATTTAGGTAAAGTCTTTAATCCTGAACAAAAGTAATAAGCCTATGAAAACACTTATTTTACTCGCAAGTTCAGGAGAAAATTTAAAATTGGCAAATGTTTTACAGCAGATGCTTATCGGGTTAAAGGCAGAAGCAGAGATAATAAATCTTATGCAATTGAAACTTCCTTTGTATGATATGGATGTTGAAGTTAATGAGGGCATGCCACAAAAAATCTATACTTTGATGGAAAAGATGAAGGAGGTAAACTCCTATATCGTTGTTGCTCCCACATATAATGGCTCTATTCCGCCAGTACTCTCAAATGCAATCGCTTGGATCTCAAGAGCTGATAAGGATTTTAGAGTGTTATTTAATGAAAGAATCATCCTGCTCTGCTCACACAGCCTGAGCGACTGTAGTGGAGTAATTCTTGCGATGAGACAGCAGTTTAATAAGCTTGGTGCTGTTGTGCTTTCTCGAGAGATAGGCACGACTGCAACAAAAGAGTTCAATGAAAAAAGTTCACTCAAAACTCTTGAGCAGTTTCTAAAATTTTCTAAAATTAATGATCCTTCAATTGATTGATTGTTGCATCTTTGCCATCCGAGCGAGGTTTATAGTGCATTAGGAAGTCGCCCTTTCCTTTTCCATCAGCGAAACTGCTTCTGTATCCAAACCCTTCAACTATAACTCTTGTTTTTGCTCTGGCATCCGCATTTTTCCATTTTTCATATTCCACTCTATAAATCGCACTATATAATGGCGCTCTGCCTGTTCCATCGTAACAATGTATGAGAACTGGATAACTTGCATTATTATCTAGGACTTGAAAAAATTTGCTCAATGTTTCTTTTGTTGGAATTTGACTTGAGGGAATATTTACATGTACGACATTAGTATGGTGTTCTTCATTATATTTTTGTACAGCGCCAGCTTCTGCATCTATATTTGCTTGTCTTCCATTATCCAATTTATCATGTCGAATTGGATCTATGAGATCTATGACTGTTTTGATCTTATACTCTTTTAAATATCCGCCTAATTTATCTGGACTTATCAATCTTGATTTATAAACTTTATCTTTGCTAATCTCTTCAAATCTGTAATTTAAAACGACATGCCAAACAATATATGCACCCACGACAAGAACAACTACACCCAATAATGTCAAAATTTTTTTCATTTATTTACCCAATTTTTTATTTAAAAGCAAAGTGTATCAGAGAAAAGTTACATGATTTCCTCTTTAGACTCTTTTTAGATAGTATTACAAAAAAAGGAACTCTGTATGACACAAATACCATCACTTATATATGGAACAGCTTGGAAAAAAGAACATACTGCTGCACTTGTCATAGAAGCTATACATCAAGGTTTTTTGGGCATTGACACCGCATGCCAACCAAAACATTACCAAGAAGCTGGTATAGGAAAAGCTTTAGCAGAACTAAAAAAAGAGGGAATAAAGCGTGAGAAACTTTATATACAAACAAAGTTTACTCCACTTAGCGGACAAGATCCAAACAATATCCCTTATGATAAAAATAATTCACTTAGCCAACAGGTAGCTCAATCTTTTAGAAAAAGTCTGCAAAACTTGCAAACAGAGTATGTAGATGGATTGATCTTGCATTCTCCACTTTTCCCTTTTTCAAATCTTTTAGAAGTTTGGCGTTCTATGGAAGAGATCTACAATCAAAAAAAAGCGCTCCGCCTTGGAATCAGCAACTGTTATGATCTTGAAGTGCTTCAAAAACTTTACGATGAAGCACAGATAAAACCGAGCATCTTACAAAATCGATTTTATGCAGATAGCGGATATGATAAAGAGTTACGAGAATGGTGTTTGACCCATGATGTCACCTATCAAAGTTTTTGGTCTTTGACTGCAAACCCTCACCTTTTAAGCCATCCTCTACTGCAAACGCTCAGTGTTGAGTACAACAAAACAGCTGCTCAAATCTTTTTTCGTTTTTTAATACAGATAGGTATCATTCCACTTACTGGCACCTCTTCATCCAAACATATGCGAGAGGATCTTTCTATCTTTGACTTTGCCCTGACGCCAAAAGAACAAAGTGATATAGAGCTTTTACTCGTTTAAATAACGCATATGTATGAGCTGATTGTTTAAAAAACATCCATTTTATCTGGACTCTTAGGTCTGAAATCGGGTAGGATAACGCAATTGGTATCAATCCCGATCAAAAAGGCTTTATAAGATGAATTTAGATGAAATGTATATTTCGCTTGAACGCCATTATGACTCTATAAATAAAATAATTCTCTCAAGACAAGACCCCATCACAGGTTTGCTTCCTGCTAGTACAGCGGTTAATGCTCATGGTGATTACACTGACGCTTGGGTTAGAGACAATGTTTACAGCATTATGAGTGTCTGGGGGTTAGCCTTAGCGTATCGCAAATACAATCCAGACCATTGCCGCAGTTACTCTCTAAGTCAAAGTGTCGTCAAACTGATGCGAGGTCTGCTCGTGGCCATGATGCGTCAATCAGATAGAGTTGAGAAATTCAAAAATACCCTTAACCAAGGTGATGCACTACATGCAAAATATGGGACATCAACAGGCTTAGCCGTCGTAGGCGATCATGAATGGGGACATCTACAGCTTGACGCAACTTCGCTCTTTCTTCTTATGATGGCTCAGATGATCGCTTCAGGTTTGCGTCTTATCTATACTCTCGATGAGGTCAACTTCGTTCAAAATCTCGTTCACTATATCAGCCGCACATACTGTACTCCCGATTATGGAATTTGGGAACGTGGAAACAAGATAAACTCCGGAGGTACCGAGATCAACTGTAGTTCTGTAGGTATGGCAAAAGCGGCACTTGAAGCGATGAGCGGATTTAACCTTTATGGTAATATTGCAAGTCAAGAAGCACTCATACATGTAGTACCAAGTGATATCGCTCGTTCTCGTTTGACGCTTCAAGGACTTTTACCGCGTGAGTCCAATTCTAAAGAAACCGATGCCGCGCTCCTTAGTATCATCGGTTATCCCGCTTACGCTGTTGAAGATGAACTTTTAGTAAACAAAACACTCTCTAAAATTATCAAAAAACTCTCAGGCTGTTATGGCTGCAAACGCTTTTTGCTTGACGGTCATCAAAGCAGTATCGAAGATCATTCACGTCTGCATTATGAGCCTTCAGAATTGCAAACATTTCAACATATTGAATCCGAATGGCCTCTCTTTTTTACCTATCTGCTACTTGATGCACATATGCGTGAAGATAGTGAAGCAATCACGCACTGGAGAGAAAAGTTAGAACCGTTGTTTATAGAGCGCGAGGGAGTGAAGTTACTCCCTGAACTCTACATTGTTCCAAAAGAGCTCATCGATGCCGAAAAGAAAAATCCCTCTTCACAAGAGCGAGTTGCAAATGAAAATCTTCCTCTTGTTTGGGCACAAAGTCTCTTTATGCTCTCCGATATGATTCAAGATGGACTCCTTCGTCCTAGCGACATTGATCCCTTACGCCGTCGTGAGCGAATAGGTCAAAAACGAACTACACATCCACTTGTTTGCATCTTAGCCCAAAACGAAAGTGTCAAACAGCAGCTTCTCAATCTTGGAATCATGAGTGAAACCATTGAAGAACTAAAACCCATCCAAATTATGCACGCATCAATGCTTTCACTCGCACATACCCAGCTTGGAAAAAACGATAAATTGGGACTGAGCGGAAGACCTTTGTTGGCGGCAAGAACCATCACAACAGCAAAACTACATATTCTCTCTCATGAAGAGATTCTCTTTCTTCCTTACTATTTCAATCCAAGAGGTTTTTATTTTAGCTATGATAACACCCTTCTTGTTGAAAGATTTCGCTCATCTTTGAAGTTTTTGACGACGCACTGGGATCAGCCAGGACAACCGATATTACCATTTTTAGTAAGAGAGGATATGCTTCAAGAGGGAAGAAATAAAGAAGTTCTTAGACTTTTACATGATTTTCAAAATGGATCGTGTAATTCTATGACCATAAAACTCGGTCCTCTTCGACAACTTTTAAGTACTGCAAGTGTTGAGCGAATTGATGATATACATGGACTAAACTTAAATGATCTTCATATAGAAGTCCAAGAAGCTGATACACTTTATGAATCAGCGGCATTGGCACTTGACTGGACAAATGTGCGTCTTATGGGCGCAGCTTTAGGAAAATATGATGATCGTCTTGAAGATGCTCTTCTTGATATTATCATCCATCAAAAACGTCTTGCTGTAGGGCGTGCTTATAGTGAAAATGCGACCTTATCAAAACATTCTGAAAATTCTGCCATCGTAAAAGTTATCAATGAATCCTGTGGAAACAACCGTGCAGAGGGAATATTGACACAAGAAGTTATCATGCATCTAGGACACCTTATCCGCAGTGAACCTCAGCTTTTTAAGGATATGATTACTTTACGTACTTGGTATTTTGTGCAACTTCTTGTAGGACGTATCGCAAGAGAGGAAGATCTTCCTATAGGAGATGCGTATGAGCGACTACTAAGTTTAGCGCCACATGATATTTTTAATCGTATCCGTTCTATCTTAAAGGCATTTACGCATGAAACATCAGAGCTAATTCATCAGGAAAACTTACATAGCTCAGGGATTTCACTCCTCCATGCACAGACGATGAGTTCTTCAAAGAATGAAAATAGTACGATTGAGGATTGGAATGAGTGGAGAAGACATGAGGGGATGCTCAGCCGTCTTTCACCCCATTTTTACAAAGATGTCTGGCATATGCTTCACCAATGTAATGCTCTGGTAATCGGAGATAAATACAATATTCAAAGTCGACTTGGCACAGAACACACACTTGCATCTACTGCAGGAGAACAAAGTTTTTCCCGCGGTGTGGAAGATTTGCTTCAAAGTATAGAAGCACCTGAATACCGACAATTAAACATCGAAGCGATTGAGAGTTTAACCAAATTGTTCAAAGAAAACCCAGATTTACGCATCGATGATGATATTATTCTCGATGTTCTTATCGGTTATGCTGTGAGAATATTGTGGGAAAGTAAAAATGGCTCAGCAAATTATGATGAAGCACGAAGAGAAGCTTGGGAAGAGTTTTATCATGCTTCTTTAGAAGTGACACATGAGCAGTTTATCCATGCATTTATCTATTTATCATCCCCAAAGTAAAGGAATTTTTATGATATTAGCCGGCGATATCGGTGGAACAAAGACAAATCTTGCGCTCTATAAGAGCTCACAAGAGGGAATTATGCTTGAACTTCAGCATCAATTTGTAAGTCAAAACTATGCAAGTTTTTCTGATGTGATACATGAGTTTTTGGCAAAAGTTCCAGATACAAAAATTACGACTGCCTGTTTTGGTATTGCAGGACCCATTATCGATGGAAAATGCCGCACAACCAATCTTCCTTGGGAAATAGCAACAACAGATCTTCAAAATTTGTTAAAAATTAGCAATATTTATCTTCTCAATGATCTCGAAGCAACTGCATATGGGATGCTCTATCTTCGCGATGATGAATTTATCAATCTTAATGTTTCTGCAGAAACTAAAAAAGGTAATTTCGCTGTGATAGCTGCTGGAACAGGTCTTGGAGAAGCGATACTTTATTTTAATGGACTAAGTTATCATCCAATCTCTTCTGAAGGCGGCCACAGCGATTTTGCACCATTAACACCGCAGCAAGATGCACTTTTACTTTGGCTAAGAGAACATTATCCCTTACATGTAAGCTATGAGCGCATTCTTTCGGGGCCTGGGATTGCCAATATCTATGATTTTCTAGTGGCTTCAGAGTTTGCCAAAGAACCAGACTCGATTACAAAAATAGGTTCAAATAAAGATAAAAGTGCGCTTATCAGCCAATATGCTTTAGAGAAAAATGATCCACTTTGTGTTGAGACTTTACGTTTATTTGTCGAGATCTATGGAGCTGAGGCTGGAAACTTAGCACTAAAATCACTCTCTTTGGGAGGAGTTTATATCGGAGGCGGAATCGCTCCAAAAATCTTGCCTTTTATGCAAAGTGAAACATTTTTAAAAGCGTTTTGTAACAAAGGACGTTTTTCGCAGATGCTCCAATCAATGCCGATCAAACTATCTCTCAACCCCGAGACAGCATTGCTAGGTTCAGCTCATTATGCAAAAGATCATCATAAAAATTGATGAAATTTTAATCGTTTTTTGATAGTCTCGGCTATAGAAGAGAGTACAATGGTAAAAATTTATATAATAAAAGAGTATTTATGAGTGAAATAGAAAATTTATGTGATGTTATTATTTTTGGCGGTCATGGAGATTTGGCTTTTCGTAAACTTATGCCGGCCCTCTATCACCTTTTTAACGATGGCTATCTCAATCATCAAAGCCGAATCATCTCCACTACACGCTCTTCTATGAGCCTTGATGAGCATAGTGAGCTTGTCAAAATAAAACTTCAGGAGTTTTTAGCCGAAGATGTATTTGATGAAGTGAAATTTCAAAACTTCAAAGTACATCTTATCGTTGTCCAACTCGATCTTGGAGATGAAACAAGCTACGGCACTCTTAAAAAAGTTCTTGATGAATTTCCTGATCGTGAGAGAATTAACTATCTTTCCACTTCACCTAGCTTTTTTGGAACTGTTTGTAAGGCTTTAAACACTACGAAGCTTATTACAAAAAGTTCTCGTGTCGTCCTTGAAAAACCTATCGGAAGGGATCTTGCATCATCACGAGTTATAAATGTCGAAGTTCTAAAATATTTTAAAGAATCTCAAGTCTATCGCATCGATCATTACCTTGGAAAAGATACTGTTCAAAATATTATGGCACTACGCTTTTCCAACCGATTTTTTATGCCCTTATGGGATGCGAGCAATATAGATCACGTACAGATAACCGTTTCTGAAAGCGTAGGAGTTGAGGGACGTTGGGGCTATTATGATGATTACGGCGCGATGCGCGATATGATTCAAAACCACTTGATGCAACTGCTGTGTCTTGTTGCTATGGAGCCGCCATGTTCACTTGACGCTGACAGTGTTCGTGATGAAAAAGTGAAAGTCCTTAGATCACTGCGCCATATGAGTGTATCAGATATTGAACAAAAAACAGTACGTGCCCAGTACGCAAAAGGCTCAAGTAACGGCGTAGCTGTTCCGGGTTATCGAGAGGGTGATGGGATGGCTGAGAGCACGACTGAAACTTATGCGGCTATCCGTGTTGACATCGATAACTGGCGCTGGAATGGTGTTCCATTTTATCTTCGCAGTGGCAAAAGATTACGTAACCGAAATTCAGAGATCATTATCCAGTTTAAGTCAGTGCCCTACTCTATTTTTGCCAATAAGGGTCGTTGTATCTCGGATAACAAACTGGTTATCTCTCTGCAGCCAAAAGAGAGTATTCAACTCAAACTCATGAATAAAATCCCCGGTTTGAGTGAACAGATGCGTCTGCAACAAGTTGATCTAGAACTCAATGCTCCCATGAACGAACCAAGAAAACCTGAAGCGTATGAGAGACTGATGCTCGATGTGATTCGCAGTAATCCCACTCTTTTTATGCGTCTTGATGAAGTTGAAGCAGCATGGAAATGGGCTGATATCATCATAAGCGGTTGGAAGGAGAATATCGTTTCAATGAAAAGCTATAGTGCAGGAACCGATGGACCCACCGCCGCAGTTGAACTCGTTGCACGAGATGGTAGAAGTTGGCATGAGTAACATTCATTTTCATGAGTTTAGAAAGGACAGTGAGCTTGCATTAAAACTTGCGCTCACCATTGCTGAAGACCTCACTTGTGCTATCAAACAAAAAGGGAGTGCAACCCTGCTCGTCTCAGGCGGGATAACACCATTAAAACTTTTTTCTGCACTCAGTCAGATAGATATTACTTGGGAAAATGTCACTATCGGTCTTTGCGATGAGCGATGGGTAGCTCCTAGTCACAATGAAAGTAATGAAAAGCTCATACGTGAAACACTTCTGCAAAACTATGCTTCAAAAGCCACTTTTGTAGGAATGGTTATAGATAACTACGACGCTCTTAGCGCAGAAGTAGAGTGTTCTCAAAAGATTCAATCTTCACTCTCTCCTTTTGATGTGATTGTTCTAGGAATGGGAAATGACGCACACACAGCTTCCCTCTTTCCAAATAATCCAAGACTAAATGAAGCATATACAACTGATAAGATTTGCATAGCTATAGAGCCGACAACTGCTCCACATACACGAATGAGTCTTACACCAAAAGCTATTCTCTCGAGTAATCGAATCTATCTGCATTTTCAGGGAAATTCAAAACTAGAAGTTTATAATGAGGCGATGGAGGGTGATGACATCTTTGCTATGCCGATTCGTTCCATTTTAAAACAACACACCAAAGAGATTGAGGTATATTTCGCATGAATGAGATCATCCAACGTGTAACCACGCAGATACAAGAACGTTCCCTTCAAAGCCGCAGTATCTATCTACAGCGTATCCGTGATGCCAAAACTCACGGAGTCAATAGAAAAAAACTCGGATGTAGCAATCTAGCGCATGCAATGGCGCCGATGGACGCTGAAGATAAATCTTCACTCTCAGCTCTCATCACGCCAAACATCGCCATCGTCACTGCCTACAACGATATGCTCTCAGCGCATGAACCATACAAACTTTATCCTGCTCTTATTAAACGAACTCTGCATGACGCAGGAGCAATGGCTCAAGTAGCAGGAGGTGTACCTGCGATGTGTGATGGTGTTACCCAGTCTCAACCAGGCATGGAACTCAGCCTTTTTAGCCGAGATAATATCGCTATGGGGACGGCTATCGCACTTTCACATAATGTTTATGACGGAGCACTTTATCTTGGAGTCTGCGATAAGATCGTTCCAGGTCTTGTGATAGGTGCGCTTTCCTTTGGACATCTTCCGGGAGTCTTTGTTCCAGCAGGCCCAATGCCCTCAGGCATCAGCAACTCAGAAAAAGCCAAAATCCGTCAAGAGTTTGCCAAAGGCAATGTCAGCGAAGCAGATCTATTAAAAGCTGAATCAGCGTCGTACCATAGTAGCGGGACATGTACCTTTTACGGCACAGCAAACTCAAATCAAATGCTACTTGAAATGATGGGATTACAACTGCCAAACAGCTCTTTTGTTAACACCAACACTCCGCTTCGCGAAGCACTCACAGCAGAGGCCGCAAAGCAGATTTTGACGATGACTGAGGTTTCAGGTAACTATCTTCCTATTGGTGAAGTGATCGATGAGAAAAGCTTGGTCAATGCCATCATCGGACTTATGGCAACGGGTGGATCGACCAATCACACTATCCACCTCATAGCCATGGCTAGAGCCGCTGGTATTATTCTTACATGGGATGATTTTGATCAGATCTCAAAAGTGATTCCCCTGCTTTGTCGTATGTATCCAAATGGACAAGCCGATGTGAATGCATTTCGAGAGGCCGGCGGGATGAGTGTTGTAATAAACCAACTTTTAAATGCAGGACTAATTCATAACGATGTCCAGACAATAATAGGCAAAGGGCTTGATCGCTATGTCGTAGAACCATCATTACTTGATGGTAAACTTCATTTCAATGAGGGTGCAAAAATTTCCAAAGATACAAGTGTGGTTTCAAGCGTTGATGCACCATATAGTTCTGAGGGCGGTCTAAAACTTCTTAACGGCAATATCGGACGAAGTGTTATCAAAACCTCAGCGCTAAAAAATGAACATCTTACCATCGAAACTGAGGCACTTGTCTTTGAAAGTCAAGAAGCACTTCAAGTGGCCTTTAAAAAAGGTGAGTTAAACAGAGATTTTATCGCCGTTGTACGTTTTCAAGGTCCAAAAGCCAACGGCATGCCCGAGCTTCATGGTCTTATGCCGCCACTTGGCGTATTGCAAGAAAAAGGTTACAAAGTCGCCATAGTCACAGACGGACGAATGTCGGGTGCATCAGGCAAAGTCCCATCAGCCATTCATATGACTCCCGAAGCGCTTGATGGCGGCGTGCTTAGCATCATAGAAAACGGCGACAGAATTCGTTTTGATGTAAACAATGGCAGTGTTGAACTTTTAGTCGATAAAGAACTGTTGGCAAAGCGTCTTACATGTAAGCCTGATCTCTCTGCAAATCGTCATGGTTTTGGACGAGAACTTTTTGTCAGCATCCGAAACTCCATTAGCAGCGCCGAAGAAGGTGCTTGTGTCTTCGATATTCCTGGAGGAGAGAGAGCATGAATGCTTATGATGTAATGAAAGTATCCCCGATCGTACCAGTAATCGCCATCGATAACGTAGAAGATGCACTTCCTCTTGCTCTCGCACTTCTTGAGGGTGGAATCGCTCTTATGGAGATCACTTTACGCACCCAAGCAGGACTTAAAGCGATAGAAATCATCTCAAAAGAGCTCCCGCAAATGGCTGTAGGTGCAGGAACTGTTATCAATTTTGAAGGATTTAAAAAAGCGGTAGAACATGGTGCGCAGTTTGTCTTTAGTCCTGGTATCAACACCGAACTGATGGATATATCCAAAACTCTTAATATCCCATTTATTCCCGGCGTCGCAACTGCAAGTGATGTGATGATGGCACTAAATGGAGGATTTTTTCACTGTAAACTTTTTCCGGCCACTGCAGTGGGCGGCGTTGAGACACTCAAAGCCTTCGGCGGTCCATTTGCTGATATGCGATTTTGTCCGACAGGCGGGATTAATCTTGGCAATGTCAAAGAGTTTTTAGCTCTGCCAAATGTCTTATGTGTAGGAGGAAGCTGGATCATACCAAAGTCTGCGATAGAGAAAAAGGATTTCACCTCTATCACTCGTTTGTGTCAAGAAGCACTGACTCTAATCCATCCATAATAAAAAGTTCTCTGCCTCATTAATATATAAATATCTATTCATTTTATTCCTGATATGAAAGAGATTTTAGCATTTATTATACTTATCACTTGCCAATTCTAAAATCAATTGGCATTATATAAATTTAAGAGAGAAATGTTTATAATCATTTTATGTGCTACACTACATCATCATTATAAAAGGAGTCATAATGAAACGTTTTCTTATAACAGTGGCAATTGCCCTTGCATCTTTTTCTACCACAGGATCGGCCGCTGATGTTGGGGTTTCCCTTAGCATCGGCCAGCCGGGTTTCTATGGACAACTGAACATCGGTGACTATCCACAACCAAGAGTAATCTATGCTCAACCAATGGTTATTGATCGTGGAGTTTCAAGAAACAGAGCGCCAATCTATCTACGTGTTCCGCCATATCAGTCCAAGCATTGGAATAAATACTGTCACAAATATAATGCCTGCCACGAGCGAGTTTTATTTGTACATGACGACTGGTACCGAAATGAATATGTTCCTCGTTACCAAGAAAGACATCATAATGATCGTAGATATGACAATAGAGACGACCGCCGAGATGATCGTAGAGACGATCACCGAGGTAATGATCATGGCAACCAAAAACATGATGACAGAGGGCATAGGGATGATCGCTAAAAGATTAGCCTAAACCTTTTCAACGTACTTAACCCTTGCACCCTGTTTCAACGGGGTGTACTCTTCTTTTTTCATTTTCTCGCTACTGATAAGTTGCCTTGATATACATAACGTGCAGCGCTTACTTAAGTTAAAGTAAAAATCAATGTCAAGGGACAGTACGAGATACTTTATCCGACTTCAACCATATCGATCGCTTTATCTGTTAAGCAGTAAGTCTGGATACCGTCATCATGAAGATTCATACATTCACTTAAGCATCCAGCGTCCATAAGCGTTTCGATGATTTTTTCTACCACTTCAAGGTTTAAACCAAGATATTCTGCGATATCATCCGCGTCATAAAGATTATAATTATCTTCATCACTCAAATTATATATAGCTTTCATAACACTTTTTAGCATTCCACTCATCACAAATCCTTTAATTGGTTTATCTGCTTTTGCCAGAGAATCTTTTGAAGCGGATGAAGGTTTATATGACTCATCCAACTCTCAAACTCTTTGACATAATGTACTTTTATGATCTTATGCAAGTTTTGTACTTGAAGATTTAGAAGTTCAAGATATCTTTTTGCTTCATCAACATTAAACGATTTTATAGGCTGTAATCTTCTCTTTAAACCGGCAATGAGTTTTTCATCTGCACTCTTTTGTGTAAGCTCCAAAAACCTCGATGCGCAAACGGGGTCTGCGTAAAACTCATTCCAGATACGTCCGTTTATCATTTGATCATACGCCAAATTCATAAAGACTGGATATTTTTCCAAGACTGCAACAAGCTCTTTAAAATCATCATCCACCATCGCACGAAAAAGCATACGGCTTCTGTTACGGATTTTGATGCGTAGTTTTTCATCGGCTATTACTTGTGGGTTTACAATATTAAAGCGCTCTAGTGGACGAAGACGTGAATGGTTAAAGGCCATAATGGCAACGATGACATTTTTGTCGCTTACTTGCGCAGGATGTGAACCTGATGGTCTGTAAAATGCCCACTGCAATCTTGCTTCATCATCTTCGTGATAGAGATATTTCAGATCCCCTTTTGCCTCGTAGTCGCTCTCTTCTTGAAGCGCTTCTATCTCATCTTTATAGTTTAACTCATACATAGGAAATCTTAAAGATCAAAATAAAAGACGTCGCCAAAGGCTTCAAGTCTTTTCATATTTTGTTTTTGACTCACAAGAAAAAGTGTGTTTATCTCAGGTGTACGTTCTATCTTGAAAAGTCCATCACTCAGCACCATAAGTATGGAGTTCATCTCAAAATGTTTTTTCAGATACTCTAGCACGGGCATAAAAAGTGTTCCTCCATTTCCCTTTTCAAATGCAAGCTCAGGCGGTCTTGCACTTTGAGTATCATAGGTCACTATTCTTTGCTCATCTACACTTTCATCAAAAGGGATGACGGTTACCTTAAAGTCTGTGCTCATACGAAGTACCGAATCAATAATGCCCAAAAACTTTGAAAACACCTCTTTATTGATGCTCATAGACCTATCAAGCGCAATATAAAGATTCAAACGATTTCGCTCATATTTATAACCTGGTAAGTATAGATTTTGATGTATGAATCTGCGATTTGGACGGGAAAAATCTGTCTCTTTATCAAAAAAACTTTCACTCATGTAAGTATGTAAGAGTGTTTCAAGATCGATCTTAGGACGGATGATTTCATTTATCACTTCTAAAAATGATGAAGGGATATTTCCCTGTTTTTTGGCCGAACCCATGGCTTGAACTATCAGCGTATCTATCTCCTCAAGAAAGGATTCTGTGTCGCCCTCTTCTTCTATAAGATCGAGTTTTTGCTCTTTAGGGTTTTTATCATCAGGTGTGCCCTCACCATCTTGATCTTCTTCATAGAGAATATTGTAAACTTCTTCGACACTCTTGTCTCGGAACTTCTCCAGCATCACTTCATTTTCTGGTCTCTGCCCTACTCGCTCAAAATCACTCAGCAGAAGATTGATAACGATATCGCTGCTACGATTCCACATCCCATGGTCGCGTCCATTCATTCTAAAGGCGTGTTTGAGGATTACATGTAAGAGTGTGTGAGCGTAGATATATTTGAGGTTTTCATCTTCTATACTCTCGCAAAGTGCGGCATCCACAAAGAGTGCACTCCCGTTTGTCTCAAAAGCCTCATGAGCATTTTTACGAAAATGCATCGGCAGTGAAAGGGCTAAGACACTTAAAAAAGGATGGTCAAAGAGAAACTGAACTCTGATTTTCTCTAATTTTATGAGAAAATCAGATGATATATTCGCCATACTTTGCCAACCATTTGTCAAATGCGCTATGTATCGCAATCGATTCATCTTTGATGATGACATCCTTTATAAGCATTACACCAAACTCCGTTGGCAAAGTCTCACTAAAGGCAAACAGATGCTCTTTATGAGTATCTGAGCCATTAAAATACTCCACCAAAGCAGATACAAGAGCGTACAAAAGTGCCGGTTGTTTTTTTATCTGGGGGTAAATCCCCTCATAGATCGAAGACACATCTGGAAGCTCTTCATAGACTTTCACATAAGAAATAAATTCTATGCCTGAGCTGTAACCGATAGTGCCATAAATAATAGGAGTTATCTGGTTCATATTTTCATTTGCTTTTAGGATATTTGAGAGCATATGATAACTTCTCGGTGTTGCAAATGCGGGATTTGCATCATCTTCTATGAGTGGTTCAGTTGAGAGAAGATCAGGACGAAACCCTAAAAAACCAATGACGAAGTGGTGCAGTTTTTCTTTAATGGCAAATGCCCAAGATAATGGCCAAGAAAACGCTAGTTACACAAGTGCTACAGTCGGGATTAATCATAGATTTTCTCCAAATATAGAGCTTCGTGCAACCTTAGGTGGAGCGACGACGGAGAACAATAATAATATTGTTTACTCAGTTGGAGCATTGTGGACACCTCTAAATACGTTATCAGTGGATTTAAGTCAACGTCACGACTACTATATCGTTTCTCCACGTACTCTAGGACGAGGTATCAGAGATGATCACACACAGTTAAAAGTTGTGTGGGAACCAAATATGAAAACGAATGTTAACCTAACGGGTACGTATGATACGCTATCTGATTCGAATCAGCGTTGGAGTGTTGAATTAAACCCTGTCTGGGAAATATCACGAACACAATATTGGAACTTTGATGTTGGTCCGGATGTTCAATTCTATGGATATGATAAACAGTATGATGATCATGGTTATTACTCACCAAAACTTATCCAAGAATATTATCTTTCAGGATATATAAACTGGAAAAAAAGTGACAACGACGGAGTCAATCTTGTACTCTCAGCGGGAGCAGTAAATGATAGTTATGCAGGTCAGACCAAACCAAGTTGTGCAGCAACCTTAGAAGGAGTTTTTGGTTTATATCGAGACTGGCTGATAAAAGCAAGCACGTCAATTGATTACACGCCACGATTTTATGATCAGGCTTACACCGGTACAAACTTTTCTCTCTTTATAACACGCCGTTTTTAATGAGAAACTTATGAGTAAAAAAATATGCATCATAGGCGGAGGATATGTAGGCCTTCCTCTGGCCGTAGCTTTTGCAAATTATTTGTCTGTTACAGTAGTCACAAAATCAAGACTTCATGCAGAAGAGTTATCTAAAGGGTTTGACCGTACAGAGACGTTTAGTGCTGAAATATTACAAAAAGATGGGATTTTATTTACTTCAGATATCGCAGATGCGGCGGATTCAACTATTTTTATTGTCAGTGTTCCTACACCTGTAAACAATAGAAATACTCCTGACCTTTCTTCCGTCGAAGACGCAACAAAGAGCATTGCTTCTGTGTTAAAAAAGGGAGATATTGTTATCTATGAAAGTACTGTTTTTATTGGCTGTACTGAAGAGTTTTGTGTTCCTATTCTTGTAAAAGAGAGTACTCTTACCTTTAATCAAGATTTTTACGTTGGATTCAGCCCTGAGCGGATTAATCCAGCAGATAAAGAACATACTATCCACACTGTTGTTAAAATTATCGCCGGTTCAACGCAAGAAGTTACTAAAACCATGGAAGATTTATATGGAAAAATTGTGCATGCCGGACTTCATATTGCTCCTTCGATCAAAACTGCAGAAGCATCTAAACTCGTAGAAAATATACAACGAGATGTCAATATTGCTCTTATAAATGAACTCAGTAAAATTTTTCACTCTCTAGGTATAGATACTAATGATGTTATCAATGCTGCTGCTACGAAATGGAATTTCATCCCTTTTCGTCCGGGTCTTGTTGGTGGACATTGTATTAGTATTGATCCATATTATATGCTCTATAATGGAGAGAAAAAGGGTATTGATCTTCCATTGATCAAACTTTCCAGGTCAATCAATAGCACAATGGTAGACTATGTAGTAAATACTACAATTGACCTACTAAAGCAACGCAATATTGAGCCTAAAAAGGCTAAAGTACTAATGCTGGGTATCACATTTAAAGAGAATTGCCCAGATATCCGAAATTCTCAAAGTGCTGGTATTTTTTCAAAATTGAATACCGAGATGAAAAAAGTAGATTTATTTGATCCGATCGCTGATGATCAAGAAGTTCTTAGAGTAAAGAATTCAATAAAAAAAATATCCAGATACCAATATTCAAT
>CAISHH010000049.1 GCA_903885085.1 uncultured Campylobacterales bacterium | reverse complement strand
TTGAACTCAGCACTGTATATTTTTCGTTTGATGCTCATTTCTTAATCCCTATATATTCCGTATTTTATTCTAGCGTTTTGGAATTAAAAAATAGATTTTACTGGTTTGATTTTAGGGGTTCATTATATATCTCGATTATGGCCTATTATCAGAGAAAACTCAAAAGATTTAACAGTGAACTTGCTGTGCAGGTAAAGATCAAAACACATGAACTTCAAGAGATAAATGAATCTTTGGAAAAGACGGTTCATGAAAAAGTGGAAGAGCTGATACAAAAAGACAAACTCCTCAGTGTACAGTCAAAACAGGCGGTTATGGGAGAGATGATCTCTATGATAGCGCATCAATGGAGACAACCGCTTTCGACTATTACTTTGCAGATTTCAAATTTAGAGATCAAAAAGATGATGGGAATAACTTGTGATATTGCTGAGTATAATAATACTTTGTGTAAAATCAGTGAAACTATCCTTTACCTTTCAGAAACCGTGGATGATTTTCAGACATATTTTCGTCCAGATCGAAAACATACTACTGTTGAAATCCATGAGCTTTTACAAAAAGTACTTAATCTAACACAGTCGAGAGCAGATGAAAAGAAAATTAAGATTTTTATGGAAAAAGAGTATGAAATTTACATAAAAGTATATGCAAATGAACTTATACAAGTTGTGCTCAATCTCATCAATAATGCAATAGATTCGCTAAGCACGGTTACAAAAGAAAATAAGTTTATACACTTACATGTAAGCAGGAAAGATGAAAATATTTCTATTTTTATCGAAGATAATGGAGCGGGAATCTCTGCGGAAAATATAGAAAAGTTATTTGAGCCATATTTTAGTACCAAGGGTAAAAATGGCACTGGACTCGGACTTTATATGAGTAAAATGATTATCGAAAAACAATTTTTTGGGTCTATAAAAGTGGAAAGTTTAAATGAGAAAACTTGCTTTGTTATTCAAATACCAAAGCATGAAATTTAAGAAAAGAGTATTAGCCCTCAGATTATAAGAGAGTTTAAAGATATCATTTGTATAATACCCCATTATATAAACAAAAAAAGGAATGTAAACCATGGGAAAATACATCGAATTAACTTCAGCAAATTTTGAAGAAACAATTAACGAAGGCGTTGCATTGGTAGACTTCTGGGCTCCTTGGTGTGGACCTTGCCGTATGATCGCTCCTGTTATTGAAGAGCTGGCTGCAGATTTTGACGGAAAAGCAAAAATCTGTAAAGTAAACACTGATGAAGAGCAAGAGATTGCTGTGAAATTTGGTATCCGTTCAATCCCAACTATTTTATTCTTCAAAAATGGTGAGATGGTAGAACAAATGGTTGGAGCTGCTTCAAAACAAGCATTCCAAGATAAACTAAACTCTCTATTATAATTAGGGAGCAGTAATGGCTAAAGGAGGCAGAGCCTTTTTAGTCATTACAACACCTTTCACTTCTTTCTTTAGTGCAACGTTGATTGCGCATACTTTTTCATATTTTAATTACATACTTATCTCGAGGTTTAATATCTATAATTCTCCATCTATTTTTATTATAAAAAAAGTCAAAGAGAGTCTTTATAAACAAGATAGTATGATACAAAATCTTGATACATTAGATCAAATAAATACAAAAATAAAAGAGCTATAGATGGAAAATATGATATTAGATTGTGCAATTATTGGTGGTGGACCTGCTGGACTTACGGCTGGACTTTATACGACTCGCGGCGGTTTAGAAAACGTCATTATGTATGAAAAGGGGATGCCCGGTGGGCAGATCACTCAAAGTAGTGAGATAGAAAATTATCCTGGTGTTACAGGCGAAATCACTGGGATGGATCTGATGATTCCGTGGCCTGAACAGTGTCAAAAGTTTGGTTTAAAACATGAAATGTCAGAAGTAACTCGCGTTTGTAAAAATGAGAACGATAACTTTTTGATTCATACAAGTGATGGCAAGTCTCAAGAAGCATACAGTGTTATCGTATGTACTGGTTCAACTCCAAAACGTGCAGGATTTGCCGGAGAAGATAAGTTTTTTGGACGCGGTGTAAGTACCTGTGCTACATGTGATGGATTTTTCTACAAAGGTAAAGAAGTGGCAGTTGTCGGTGGCGGCGATACTGCTTTAGAAGAAGCGCTTTATTTGGCAAAAATCTGTAAAAAAGTGTATCTTATTCACCGTCGTGACACATTTCGTGCTTCTCCAAATACAGTTGCACGTGTGAAATCAACTGAAAATATAGAGTTGGTACTAAACTCTGCACCAGAAGAAGTGTATGGCGATGCGATGGGTGTTACAGGGATAAGAGTTATAAATAAAGATAAAGAAACAAGAGAGATCGGTGTTCCTGGAGTTTTTACTTTTGTTGGAAATAATGTCAATAATCAAGTTTTAATGCAAGAAGATGGCAATTTTCTTTGTGAGCTTAATAGTGCTGGAGAAGTTATAGTCGATCTTAGTATGAGGACTTCTAATGCGGGTCTTTTTGCAGCAGGTGATATCAGAATAGAAGCACCAAAGCAAGTTGTATGTGCGGCGGGAGATGGTGCAGTCGCAGCACTCCAAGCAATCTCTTATGTAGATGAAAAATTAAACCACTAAAGTGGATAAATAAAATTAAGGATTATGTGTAATGATTAAAGTTGGAGTTTTTGGAGCGAGTGGAAGAGTTGGCCGTTTATTGATAGAGGATTTAAAGCAAGAAGAAAATGTTTCACTTTCAACGGTGTATGTAAGAGAAAATTTAGATTTTTCTATTGATCCATCAGTTTTAGTTACAAACGATATGCATACATTTCTAAATGCTTGTGATATCGTTGTAGATTTTTCTCTTCCCCAAGCATGTCAAGTTCTTCTAGAAGAAGCTATAAAAACTCCCAAACCTTTAGTTATAGGTACTACTGGATTAGATTCTCATCAAATGAATCTTCTTAAAGATGCAAGCGAGATGATGCCTATTTTGTATGCAACAAATATGTCTCTTGGGGTTGCACTACTCAGTAAACTTGTACATATCGCATCTGCAACTTTGGAGGGCTTTGATATAGAGATTGTCGAACAACATCATAGACACAAAAAAGATGCTCCAAGTGGAACAGCACTTACATTGGCATATTCAGCGGCTGATGCAAGAGGTTTAGACCTTGATAAAGTTAGAGTAAGCGGGAGAAACGGTAATATAGGTGAGCGAACAAAAGATGAGATCGCAGTTATGGCTTTACGTGGCGGCGATATCGTTGGACGTCATACTGTAGGTTTTTACAATGATGGAGAGTTTATTGAGCTGGGTCACACAGCTACAAGTAGAAATACTTTTTCTAAAGGTGCTCTTCGCGCTGCAAAATGGCTTGTAAATAAACCTGAGGGCTTATATAGTATTGCTGATTGTTTGGAATTGTAGTTAAAATTGAAAAGGGCTCTTTTAGCTCTTTTTTAGTAGAATTCGCAAATAGAATTATTTTAGATTTACGAGGATTGTATCTTGCTTGAAAATATGAATGAAAAGTGTGCTGTAGTTGGGATATTTGGTCATAAAGAAGCTTCTAAATTAGCTTATTTTTCGCTTCATGCACTTCAGCACCGTGGTCAAGAAGCTGCTGGAATATCCTCAGCTGATGGAATAAAACTACACACTATCAAAGACCGTGGACTCGTTATGAGCGTTTTTGATGAGAAAAAACTTGAAACACTTAAAGGCAAAAATGCCATAGGTCATACAAGATATTCTACTGCGGGTGACGATTCCATCCTTGATGCACAGCCTGTATTTGCAAGATACGATCTTGGTGAAATGGCGATAGTTCATAATGGAAATCTTACAAATGCACAAGAAGTACGTGATGCCTTGATCAAAAAAGGTGCGATTTTTCAAACTTTTATGGATACGGAAAATCTTATCCACTTGATTGCAAAAAGTGAACAAGAACATCTTGTTGACCGTATTATCGATGCTGTTAAACGCATAGAGGGTGCATTTTCTCTTGTATTTTTAAGTCGTACAAAGATGTTTGCTATGCGTGATAGATTCGGGTTTAGACCACTAAGCCTTGGCAGAATCGGCAATGGCGGTTACGTAGTTGCCAGCGAGACATGTGCATTTGATCTTATCGGTGCAAAATATATTCGTGATGTAGAGCCAGGTGAACTTTTGATATTTGAAGATGATAAAGCACCTCAAAGTATCAAAGTATTTGAACCAACTCCAAAACACTGTATTTTTGAATATGTTTATTTTGCACGTCCAGATTCAAGTGTTTATGGACAAAGTGTCTACCAAATGAGAAAAAATATGGGAGTTGAACTCTCAAAAATCAAGCCCGTAGATGCAGATATCGTTATCCCTGTTCCAGATGGCGGCGTACCTTCGGCTATCGGATATTCTCAAGGAAGCGGTATCCCTTATGAGATGGGGATTATGAGAAATCACTATATCGGACGTACATTTATCGAGCCAACTCAAGAGATGCGTGATTTGAAGGTAAAGATGAAACTTTCTCCGATGATAGATATTATCAAAGGAAAATCTGTTATCGTTGTGGATGATTCTATCGTGCGTGGAACAACTTCAAGAAGAATTGTTAGAATGCTTAAAGATGCGGGTGCGAGAGAAGTACACATGCGTATCTCTTCACCTCCAACGACTGATCCATGTTTTTATGGTGTAGATACTCCAGATAAGGATAAGCTTATCGCGGCAAATATGTCTATTGATGAGATCTGTGATTTTATTGAAGCAGATTCTTTGGCTTATTTGAGCGAAGAAGCATTACTGAGAAGTGTCAATGCTGCAAATGAAGATAAATACTGTACTGCATGTTTTACAGGAAAGTACATAGTTTAGGTATGCAAACAAAACAGATATACACTTTTGGTAAATACTTACAAGATAAGTTTGGCACAAAAGTGCATAAAACTGCAGTTTCAATATCGGGCTTTACCTGCCCGAATATAGATGGAACAGTCGCAAAAGGTGGATGTACCTTTTGTGAAAATGATTCTTTTAGTCCAAGCTTAGATGCTGTAAAACCTCTTAAAGGTTTTCATCTCAATCTTGCCTCTAATGAAAATCCTTTTTTAGAAAAACAGCTTCTGCAGTTAGAAATACAGTTTAATGCTCTCAGCACTCGTCAGAGAAAATCATATGACACGCAAAAATTCTTGGTTTATTTTCAATCATTTACAAATACGTATGCTCCGTTTGAAACTCTTAAAGCCTTATACGATAAAGCGCTATCGTTTGATAATGTTGTAGGACTTAGTATCGGGACGAGAAGCGACAGCATTACTCAAGAAACTCTTGACTATTTAGTAGAACTCGCCAAGACAAAAGAGATCTGGATTGAGTTTGGGATTCAGTCTGTATATGATGAAACATTAGAACGAATCAATCGCGGCCATAACAGCGCAAATGTCAAAGAGTGGATTTTAAAAGCTAAAGAGGCTGGATTAAACGTCTGTGGACATCTTATCTTTGGACTTCCAGGTGAAGACAGAGCTATGATGCTTGAAACGGCTAAGCAAGCGTATGAATGGGGAATAGACTCAGTCAAGTACCATCCGCTTTATGTTGTAAAAAAAACAGCTTTGGCAAATGAGTTTGCCCGCGGTGAGTTTACGCCAATAGATGAAGAGGAATATCTAGAAGTTTTAAATCAAGCGCTTCTCATGAAACCTTACCATGTAAGCGTTCAGAGGATTACGGCTGGAATGGATGATGATTCACTTTTGGCACCTTTGTGGTGCCGAGATAAAAATAAGCAGGTTAGAAATATCAATGCTTCTTTAAAGAAAATCGGCTTAAAATACTAGTGGGCCGTTGCACTTGCAAAGTCTGTAACATTATGAAAATAAGCTGGGTAATCAAAGACAACCCTATTTGTGTATTTATCAAGTGCAACGAGTGTAATAGTTGCAATTAATATAACAATTAAAACAATCATAGGAAGAACGATCTTTTGATTCTCTTGTCTCTTTGCTATCAAAATTCCTAGAGCAATAAGAAGTAAGGTTACAATAACTCTGAGGTAATGCCAAATGGTAAAAAATAGGTACTCATCTACAATCAACTCCTAAAGAGAGATTATAATCCTCTTTATAGCTAAAAGGTTCTACAATAATTTTTAAATCACGTGTCTCACCTTGTAGTATATTTGTTTCAACTACCTGCATCGTTTGAAACGGATTAAAAGGAAATATTGCATCAAGTATTTGATTGTGTGCAACTTTAAAGATGTTAACATTTATCTTACATGTAGAGAAATCTCTTTGTGATTCATTGGTAATATTTCCTGTAACTACAAGGGCTGGAGTGAATTCCAAGGCTTTGACTTCAGTAATTTTTGAATTACATTTATATAAGTAATCATGCAGTTGAATATAGCTAACAAAAGGGCCGATAAAAAGAGTGGCAAGGCTTAAAATAAGAAAAAGAGAAGCAAAAAAAGCTCTTTTTCTTAAAACGAGTGTTAAAATCACCAAAAGCAAAAAAACAAAGAACAAAGCTGCAAATAGTATATAGTCGTAATTTGTCAGTCCGTGCAAGAACTCTAAAATTTTTTCTTTCATGATTCTCTGGAGTTCTTCTCAGCAATACCGCTTATCTCAAATCTACGAGCGAGTTCCTGTTTTATACGATCAGGCGAAATATTTTTATATGCAAGTGCAACAAGCATATGATATGTTAGATCGGCGGCTTCATAGACCATCTCTGTTTCATCATTGTCTTTAAATGCGAAAGTGAACTCACCTGCTTCTTCTATCACTTTTTTGAGGATAGTATTTTCACCTTTAGCAAAAAGTTTGGCTGTCCATGAAGTGGAAGGATCAGCATGTTTTCTCGTCTGGATAGTATGATAAAGTGTGTCTATCACTCCATACATCGCATCAATATTTACTTCCACTTCAGTTTGTATATCGCCAGATTTAAGCTCTGTAAAGAAACAAGATTTGCGTCCAGTATGACAAGCAACACCCTCTTGAGTGACTTTGATAAGGAGAGTGTCATTGTCGCAGTCGATGTTAAAAGAATGGATAGTTTGGATATGTCCACTGCTTTCACCTTTTTTCCAGATGCGCTGTTTTGAACGTGAAAAGTAGTGAGCAATATTTGTTTGTAGGGAGAGTTCTAAAGCCTCTTTGTCCATATAGGCCATCATAAGGACTTCATTATTTGTAACATCTTGGACAATGACAGGAAGAAGTTCCTGCTTTTGCCAATCAACACGGCTTAAAATTTCTTGCATTTTTTTCCTTGCGTGATAAGGCTTACATATAAGCCTTATTTAGTCGAAGTCATCTTCTCTTTTGTATCTTTCATATCAACCCAAATATTTGGAGTTGAACCACCAGGTGTTAAGAAGATTTTTGCATCTTTATTTTCTTTGAGCGCATCGTTAAATCCACCTTGAACTTTAATCTGTTCTAGTTGTAAAAGTTGATGTGTTAATGATTTGGAGATAAGTAGATTTGCTTTGGCATTTGCTTCTGCTTCTATGGTTACGGCATTTGCCTTTCCTTGCGCATCTACGGCACGTTTAAGAGCTTCTTGTTTTGCACGAGCAACCTCTTGTTCAGCTTTTTGAACCTCTTGTCTAGCAACTTGTACTCTTTCAATCTGCACTTTTACTTGTTCAGGTAAAACGATTTCACGAAGTTGAATAGACTGTAGTATCGCTGGTGAGTTTGGAAGCGCTTTCACATTATCACGGATTCCATCTTCGATTTTTGTAGCGATAGTATTTCGCTCATTTGGAAGAGATTCTGCGTCATAGTTTCCGACAACATTTCTCACAACATCTCTTACAACTGGATTTATGATCTTATCTTCCCAGCTAAAGCCCCAGTTTGAGATCGTCTGTGCAGCATACTGAGCGTTAAGTCTGTATTGCACCGTGAGTTCTATAGAAACAGGTAGACCGCGTCTATCTAGGACAGTAATAGCTTGCTTTGTGCTCATTCCTTCATCTTGGGCATTTTTTTCCAAACCGCTCGCGTAGTTGATAATTCTTACTTTTGTATCGACTACAAAAATTCTTTGGATAACAGGAATAATGAAGTGTAATCCAGGAAGAAGTGCTTGCTCTTGATATTTTCCATTTGTAGAAAGAATCCCGCGTTCACCCTCGTTGATGATGACAAAAGGTTTTGCTATAACCAATAGAAGGAGAAAGCCAACGATTACATAGAGGATGACTGATTTTCCGCCACCAAAATTAAAATCTATCTTCGGAGGACGAGGCGCTTTTGGTGAAGAGTTGCCACCACTGCTAGAACCTCCGCTTTGATTTTTTTTCTTGTTGAAATAGTCATTCATATCTGATGCCATATTGTTTTTTCCTTTTTTTTATTTGATTCTATCGAATCTCTTAATTGATGTAAGTTAAATAATGCTCATATTGTGCGTTACGTCCAAAAACAATATCAAAGTAAAGGGATTGAAGTTTTTCTGTCATCTCTCCACGTGCACCATTCCCGATAGTGCGTGCATCTATAATACGTACCGGCGTAATCTCTGCTGCTGTTCCTGTTAAAAATGCTTCATCGGCAACATATACATCTTCACGAGAGATGCGTTTACGAACCACTTCAATACCAAGATTTTGAGCCATCTCAATCACTGTTTTTTGAGTGATAGATTCTAATGAATTGTCATTTGGAGGCGTGATAAGAACACCATTTTTTACTAGAAAAAAGCTAGCCCCGCTTGCTTCTGCAACATAACCTTGATCATCAAGTAAAAGTGCTTCATCATACCCACAATCAATAGCTTCATATTTTGCCATTTGAGAGTTTAAGTAGTTTGCAGTCGCTTTTGCTTTACCCATATTTGAAGTGTTTGCAGGACGAGTCATAGAAACAATTTTGAGCTTGATACCCTTTGCCATTCCCTCTTCACCAAGGTAAGCACCCCATTCCCAAGAAGCAAGAACAGTTTCAACAGGTGCATGCTTATGATAAACACCCATAACGCCATAACCTAAAAATGCAAAAGGACGGATATAAATATTGTCACCTTGAAACTCATTTCTTCTAAGAAGCTCCAGTTGTGCTTCATTGAGCTCTTCGACAGAGTAAGGAATATCCATAAGTGTCATTTTTGCAGACTCTTTGAGTCTTTTTGTATGGTCATTTAAACGAAAAATCGCGTAACCTTTTGCAGTTTTATACGCTTTTGTTCCCTCTATTACACCATTTCCATAATGTAAAGTGTGTGAAAGTACATGCACATTTGCATCATCCCAGTTTACGAATTTTCCATTCATCCAAATATATTTTGCTTTATCCATACAATTTCTCCATGTGAGCCAAATTAAAAGTGAAACATTTTACCAAAATAGCTATTTGCATTTTATTAAACTTCCAAGTCAAGATGCAAGATAAGCTTTTCAAAAGAGGAATAAAGCTATTATGACACTACATGCAAGAGGTGAATATGCGTTTAGTTTTTTTATTTTTAATAGTTGTCAACTTATCTTTATTTGCGGCAGATGCTGATGATTTTAACGATGAATTTGTTGAACTAAAGCGTGAGCCTTTTGATCCTTTAAGTGGCTATAACCGCGTTGTTACAAATTTTAATGACTATGTTTTTATGCATATTTTAGATCCTTATCTTTTTAAAGGATATGAGTACGTCGCACCTGAAGTAGTACGCTCTTCGATTAAATCTTTTTTCGATAATCTCAAATTTCCTGTTACTTTTGTGAACAATCTTTTACAGCTGAAATTTCAAAGAGCATGGATCGATGTTGAAAGATTTGGAGTCAATTCAACCGTAGGACTTTTTGGATTTTTTGATCCCGCTACAACTTGGCTTGGACTTTCTAAAAGTAATGAGGACTTTGGACAAACCCTTGGATATTATGGAGTAGGCGGAGGATTTCCTATCGCACTGCCATTTTTAGGACAGTACAATCTGCGTGATCTCGCAGGCGGTTTAATAGACACGGCGGCTGATCCTGTTTATTATCAAGATTACCGCCAATATAACCTGAGCGACAATATGTATGAGTCTTGGGGTATAATTGCGTACAAAAATTTCAATGAAGCTTCACTGAGAGCCAATGAATATAAAGAGTTTAGAAAAGATGCGTTGGATCTTTACCCTTTTATACGAGATGCTTATGAACAAAATCGTGAAATGTTAATTAAGGAGTAATATTGAAATCATTTTTATTTATTTTTATCTTCGGATTGTTTTTTTCACTTCATGCAGGAGTTGAAGAGAGCGTCACAACTATGATGGCAAACAACAGCCAAAAAGTAACATCTATATTAAAAGATAAGGGTATATCAAAGACAAAGCAGGACGTAGAGTTAATCAAACTTGTTGATCCTCTTTTTGATTTTAAGCTTATGGGAACTCTATGTTTAGGTAAGGCAACATACACAGCTCTTAACGAGGATCAAAAAGCGAAGTTTCATACTGTTTTTAATAAAAAAATTAAAAACTCTTATACAGGTAAATTGCATCTTTATACAGATGAAAAACTAGAATTTGAAAAAGCGAAGATCGTTAAAGATAAGCGCATGATTCTTCAAAGTTATTTGATAACAAAAACAGAAAAGAAATCTGTTGTATATAAATTTTATGAAGCTGATGATAAAAGATGGCTGATCTATGATGTTGATATTTTTGGTGTAAGTATTGTGCAAACTTACAGAAATCAGTTTGCTGCAGCACTAAAAACAAAAAGTTTTGAGCAGTTTTTATCAGAATTAAATACAGACGCAATATAGATGATTCATAATTTCTACACTTCTCGAGTTATAAAATATCCTAAAGTAACGCTTTTTTTATTACTTTGTAGTGTGGTTTTTCTATCATTTTATATTCCAAAACTCAGTGTGGATGCATCTGCTGAAACTCTGCTTCTTGAAAATGATAAAGATCTTATTTATACAAGAGAGATTAACGCACGTTACGCAACACCTGATTTTCTAGTGATAACATATACACCAAAGAGTGAGCTTTTAAGTGATGAAAGTCTTACAAATCTTAAAAGTTTAAAAACTGATCTGCAGTCACTTGATTTTGTGGATAATGTTGTTTCGATTTTAGATGTTCCACTTTTTCATAGTCCTCCAAAACCTCTTAAAGAACTGATAAAAAATCTTCCAACCTTAGAATCAAACACCACAGACAGAACGCTCGCAAAAGCAGAATTTTTATCCAGCCCCATTTATAGTAATAATCTCGTCGGTAAAGATTTTAAGACGACGGCAGTGGTTGTTAATTTTAAAAAAGACAAAAAATTTGAAGCACTTTTGGAACAAAAAAATGCAACCAAGAGTGAAAAGGATATCAAAGCCTTTAAAGAATATCGAGATTTGAAACGTGCAAAAGAGCATCAGAATCTTCAAGAGATCCGTTTTGTTATACAAAATCATTCCAAAGATGCTCAGTTATTCCTCGGCGGCGTGGATATGATAGCCGATGATATGATTAGCTATGTAAAAAATGATATCAAAACTTATGGAGGCATTGTTTTACTTATCTTAGTGCTTGTGTTATACAGTGTTTTTAGAGAACTTAAATGGGTTGTTATTCCAGTCATTATCTCTACTGCGTCTATCGTAGCATCAACAGGGCTTTTTGGATTGCTTGGATTTGAGGTGACTGTGGTCTCATCAAATTTTATCTCTTTACAGCTTATTGTGACAATCTCTATGATTATCCATCTTATCGTCAGGTATAGAGAACTCCTCTCAACACATCCACATTTTTCTCAAAAAGAGTTAGCTGCAAAAACGGTTATTTCCATCTTAAAACCTTCGTTTTTTGCCATTATTACAACTATAGCGGGATTTAGTTCGCTTATCTTTTCAGGAATCTTGCCCGTCATAATGCTTGGCTGGATGATGAGTATTGCAATTTTTGTCTCTTTAATCGTGATATTTTTGAGTTTTCCTGCTATTTTGGTTTTGATGAAAAAATCAAAGATCACGCCTTCTCATGCAATCAATTTTCCCATCACTCACGCAAGCTCTTATCTTGTATACCATTATAAAAAAGCGATTGTAGCCGTGAGTCTTACGATTTTTATTTTAAGTGTTATTGGGGCATTTCATATTCGTGTCGAAAACAGTTTTATTAATTATTTTAAAGAATCGACAGAGATATATAAAGGGATGGCAGTCATCGACAGATCACTTGGTGGAACAACACCTTTGGATGTGATAGTAGACTTTCCAAAAGAAAAAGTTCAAATACGAAAGCCTAAAAAAGCCTCCACGGATGAACTAGATGAGTTTGAAGATGAATATAACGCGATCAAAAATCAAAATCAATACTGGTTTAGTGCAGACAAGATGGATGTCGTACGTAAGGTTCATGCTTACTTGGTGTCACTTCCAGAAGCAGGAAAAGTTCTTTCTTTAGGAACCGTTTTAGATCTTGGACGCGGTCTCAATGATGGTAAGGAGCTGGATGATTTTGCTATGGCGATGCTTTATAATGAACTCCCCCAAAAGTTTCGTCCAATTGTGCTCACGCCTTATGTCAATATAGACGCAAATCAAGTCCGTTTTTCTCTGCGTATCGTCGATTCAAATCCTGCACTCAAAAGAGATGAGCTTTTAAAAAAAATCAAATCTGATTTAGTGCATAAACTAGGACTCAAAGAGGAGAATGTTCATCTCTCAAATCTGATGGTTTTGTATAACAATATGCTTCAATCTCTTTTTAATTCCCAGATCAAAACACTCGGATTAATGCTTGTTTTACTTGGAATTGTCTTCTTTATTTTGTTCCGCTCTTTAAAAATTATGATGATTGCGATGGTTGTGAATATCATCCCAATATCTGTCATCTTCGGAGTGATGGGTGCTTTTGATATTCCGCTTGATATGATGAGTATTACCATTGCTTCCATCGCTATTGGAATTGCAGTTGATGATACTATCCATTATCTTCACAGATATAAAGAGGAATATCAAAAAGACTTTAATTATGTCGAAGCGATGAGACGATCTCATCAGAGTGTAGGATATGCGATGTATTACACCTCTGTGACCATTATGATTGGCTTTTTAGTGTTGGTACTTTCAGAGTTTACACCTACGATCTATTTTGGACTTTTAACCGTTTTGGCAATGCTTAGTGCTTTGATCGCTGATCTTTTACTTCTTCCATCATTATTGCTACTGTTTAAGCCTTATAAAAATAGATAACCATACGAAACAAAAAGAGAATTGCCTATTTTTTAATCACTCTTACTCCTTCAAAATGAATAAATCTTCGGTACAATATCCGTAATAAATAAGTTCAGGAGAGATTTAATGGGAAAATTTGTTAACAATATAAGTGAATTCTTTACATATTGTAAAGAAAATGAAGTTCAATTCGTAGATCTTCGTTTTACAGATATCAAAGGTACATGGCATCATGTTACTTACCGTATGAGTGCGATAAATGAAGGTAACTTAGAAGGCGGTATTCCTTTTGATGGTTCTTCAATCGATGCATGGCAGCCAATCAACAAATCAGATATGCTACTTAAAGTTGATGTACCAACAGCATTTTTGGATCCTTTTACAGCTGATCCTACAATCATCGTTTTCTGTGATGTATATGATATCTACAAAAATAGAATGTATGAAAGATGTCCACGTTCAATCGCTAAAGCAGCACTCAAACATGCTGAGTCTTTAGGAATTGCTGATGCTGCATACTTCGGTCCAGAAAATGAATTTTTTGTATTTGACGATGTAAAATTTGTTGATAACATGAATGAAGCAGGTTACAAAATTGATACAGATGAGGGTGGATGGAATTCAAATACAACTTACCCAGATATGTACAATTCAGGTCACCGTCCAGGTGTAAAAGGTGGATATTTTCCTGTAGCTCCAACTGATTCTGCTGTTGATCTACGTGCTGAGATGATGTTAGTACTAGAGCAAGTTGGTCTTGAAGTAGTTCTTGGTCACCATGAAGTTGCTCAAGGGCAACATGAAATCGGTATCGTTTTTTCTGATATCATTGGTGCAGCTGACAATGTTCAAAAATACAAATATGTTGTAAAAATGGTTGCTCACCTAAACGGTAAAACAGCTACATTTATGCCTAAACCACTTTATGGCGACAATGGAAATGGTATGCACGTTCACCAATCACTATGGAAAGAGGGTAAAAACCTTTTCTATAAAGAAGGAAACTATGCAAACATCTCTGAAATGGGTCTTAACTATGTTGGTGGTATCTTTAAACATGCTCGCGCAGTTGCAGCATTTACAAATCCTACAACGAACTCATATAAAAGATTACTTCCAGGTTTTGAAGCTCCAAGTGTATTAACTTATTCTTCTCAAAACCGTTCTGCATCTTGTCGTATTCCATACGGTGCTGGCGAAAAAGCTACTCGTATTGAGATGAGATTTCCAGATTCTACAGCTTGTCCATACCTTGCATTTGCAGTTATGATGATGGCTGGACTTGATGGTATCAAAAACAAAGAAGTTCCAGTTGGTCCGATGGATGAAGATCTTTATGAACTATCTCTTGATGAGATTCGTGAAAAAGGGATTCCTCAAATGCCACACACTCTTCGTGGTGCACTAGAGGCTCTTATCCGTGATAACGATTTCTTGAAACCGGTATTTTCAGATGAGTTTATTGATGCATATCAACATTACAGATTTGAGCGTGATGTTTATCCAGACGAAGGTCGTCCAACAGCGTACGAGTTTAAAACTACTTACCAGTGCTAAGTCAACCTTTACATGTAAGCTTTTTGGCTTACTTGTAACCCTTTTTCCTCTCTTAAATAATCTTTTTCAAACCTTTTTTAAAATTTCTCATTTATAAAATTAGATATAATTGCGCCAATAGTTGTATGTAAGAGTGCGGCTAAATATTTCAAGAAAAGGATTCTTATGAGTCAAATAACACAGGGCAAATATCGCCCATATCCAAAAATAGATTTGCCAGATCGTAAATGGCCATCAAATAGCATAACAAAAGCACCGATCTGGTGTAGTGTTGACCTTCGTGACGGCAACCAAGCACTTGTTACACCAATGAACATGGATAAAAAACTTGAACTATTTGCACTCTTACTCAAAATCGGATTTAAAACTATCGAGGTGGGATTTCCATCTGCTTCTAAAGTAGAGTTTGATTTTTTACGCCGTTTAGTGGATGATAAATTGATTCCTGATGATGTTACGATTCAGGTTTTGGTTCAAGCTCGTGAACACTTGATTGAGAAGACTTTTGAGTCTTTACAAGGTGTGAAAAAAGCGATTGTTCATCTATATAATTCAACTTCAGTTGCACAAAGAAAGATCGTTTTCAAAAAAAGCCAAGATGAGATTATTGCGCTTGCTCTAGAGGGTGTTGATCTTGTCAAGAAATATGAAGCATCACATGATGGAGAGATTGGTTTAGAGTATTCTCCTGAAAGTTTCACAGGAACAGAATTGGATTTTGCCGCTCGTATTTGTAATGCAGTAACGGCTCGCTGGGGAATATGTAAAGAGAGACCAGTCGTAATTAACCTTCCAGCTACCGTTGAAGTAGCGACGCCAAATATTTATGCGGATCAGATAGAGTGGATGAGTAGACATTTGGATAATCGTGAACATGTGTTAATATCAACACATACTCATAATGACCGCGGCACAAGCGTTGCGGCTACCGAGCTTGCACTCCTTGCTGGAGCTGACAGAGTAGAGGGAACTTTACTTAGTAATGGTGAGAGAACCGGAAATGTTGATATCATCACTTTAGCATTAAATATGACTACACAAGGTGTTGACAGCAAGCTTGATTTTTCAAATGTTGATAAAGTTTTGGATGTGGTTGAAAGATGTACAGAGATCGATACGCATTGCCGTCATCCTTATGTTGGAGAGCTTGTGTATACAGCTTTTTCAGGTTCACACCAAGATGCTATCAATAAAGGGCTTGCATTTCAAAAACTTAAAGATGATACTCTTTGGGAAGTTCCTTATCTTCCGATCGATCCTGAAGATGTGGGACGCTCATACGAGGGAATTATCCGCATCAACTCTCAGTCTGGAAAAGGTGGAATCGCATATATCTTAGAACATGAGTTTGGTTATGAATTGCCTAAAAAGATGCATCCGGAATTTGGTAGAATTATTCAAGGTACAACAGATAAAGAGGGCAGAGAATTGAATAACTCTGAGATTCTTGATATCTTTACAAAAACCTATTTGGAATCTGTGGGCGGCATAGAGCTTATTGATTTTGCAAGCAGTTCCCCAACCTCTAAAGATAAAAATGTATGGTGTAAACTTACTTATACATGTAGTGGTAAAGAGATCATCTCGGAGGGGCAAGGTAATGGTCCGATAGACGCATGTAAAAATGCACTTTCAAAAGAGTGCGAGTACAGTTTTACGATTAAATCTTACTCAGAGCACTCTTGTGGTGAACAGAGTTCTGCGAATGCTGTAGCGTATATTGAAATACAAGATAGCGAGCTTGCATCTTATTTTGGAGTAGGAGTTGATAGCGATATTACCATCGCTTCGATTAAAGCACTTTTCTCCGCTCTAAACCGCGCTTTTCACTAGAAAGAAAAAATAAAAAAACAACTCAGGAATTCCTGAGCTGCACTTATGGAAGATAAAATCCTCCTCTTAGAAGACTAACTGTTCAGTTGTTTTTTCTACAGTATCACTTTTTGGCGGCTTCGAGATATCCGTAAAGTACTCAGTTCTTCCTCCAAACTCTCCCGTCGTAACACCATCAGGTCTTGTAAAACTACGTTGAATTTGAGGATTACTTTTTAACACTCCTTTATAAAAAGTTGCAAAAGCAGGAGCTGCTGTACGTCCACCTGTTTCTGATCTTTTCATCGGTGTATTGTCATCATTTCCAAACCATACAATTGTTTCTATAGTTGGAGAAAATCCTGCAAACCATGCATCAGCATTTTTGTTCGTTGTTCCTGTTTTTCCAGCGAGTTCTATTCCATCGACTGCTGCTTGAGTTCCTGTTCCACGTCTGATAACATCTTGTAAAATTGTTGTTAAAAGATAAGTCTGCGCAGGAGTGCTGATCTGTTTTGCAGGGATAGTTTTGTGTGTGTAAACAACTATACCATCTTTTTCAACTCTTGTAATCAAATACGGCTGAACTTGTAGTCCGTGATTTGCAAAAGAACTGTAGTATTGTGCCAACTCAATAGGTGAAAGCGTGATCGATCCAAGAGCCATAGAAAGATCATGTGGGATATTGGACATGCCATAGTTTTTCAGTTTTTGAATAACTGTTCCAAGTCCTATATCTGTGACCATATTGATGGTTGCAAGGTTTTTAGAATGCACAAGAGCATCTCGAAGACTCACAACCCCTTGATAATCTTTTTCATAGTTCTCAGGCTGCCATGTTACCTCTTCGCCATCTTTTTCATAAGCAAATGTCTTAGCAAGGTCGGTTAGCTGAGAAGCGCCAGAATACCCAAGATCAAGAGCTATTTGATAGATAAAAGGTTTAAATGCACTTCCTGGTTGGCGTCTGCCTTGAATAACTCTATTGAATGAGCTTTTTGCATAATCAACACTCCCTACAAGAGCGAGGATCATTCCAGTTGATGGATCCATGCTTATCATAGCGCCATTAAGTTGTGTATTATTGCTATCGTTGCTATCGCGAGATTTTGTTCTCGCAAGGGCTTCTTTATAGGCTTGTTTTATTGCGAAGTTGGCACTTTTTTGCATCCCCAGATCGATAGTTGTGTAGATATCATAACCACCTGTTTTGATATCTGGAATCTCTTTTGTAAGTTCTCTTACTGCTTCATCAACAACAAACGGCGCTTGATTTTGAGTAAGGGTTGAGTCATACACTTGAGGCTGTTCTTTACTTGCATTATCATGCGTTTTTTCATCTATCCAGCCAAGTGAAAACATTCTGTCTATAACGCGATTTGCGCGCCCTAAAGATATCTCATAATTTTTTGTCGGAGAGTAAAAACTAGGCGCTTTTGGCAGTCCAACTAAAATAGCGATCTCTTTGAGCGTCAGATTTTTAAGGTCTTTATGAAAGTATCCCTCTGATGCTGTTTTGATCCCATAATAGCCGTGTCCGAGATAGATCTCATTTAAGTAGCGCTCCAAAATCTGCTCTTTTGTGAGTTCATGCTCTAACTTCATTGCATAAATAACTTCGACCATTTTTCTTGAGATTTTTTTCTCACGAGTGAGTAGGGTATTTTTAACAAGTTGCTGTGTCAGTGTACTTGCACCTTCGACCATTTTACCAGCTCTAACATCTTTGAGCATTGCACGGAAGATTGCGTCAAAGTTTACACCTTCATGTTCAAAAAATGATGTGTCTTCGATAGCTAGAAGCGCTTCGATGAGTTGAGGCGGAACTTGATTAAATGGCACATAATAACGATTTTCAGCATCGAACATATTGGCGATCTTTTCGCCGTTTTTGTCATAGATTTTAGTTGTGAGTGCTGGTGTATAGTTGATAAGTTTATCTAGATCAAATTTGACCTGAGTATAGTAGTACCAAAACATTGCAAATGGCGTGGCGATAAGCAGTACGGCTGCGATAATAAGATATTTTTTCATTGGCGATAATTCCTGTTTGCAAAATTTGCTTCTATGAGTGTTTTTGTATAAAGTTCTTGTGGATCTTGTAATACCTTTGCCATTTTACCAAATTCTACGACCTTTCCGTTTTTTATAATACATATTTCATCACATAACAGCTTTGCAGAGGCTATATCATGGGTTACAAAGAGGAGTTTATAGCCCATTTTTTTCTGAAGATTTTGTACGAGATTTATGATATTTTTTCTAGTATCTGCATCAAGCGCTGTTGTAGGCTCATCTAAAAGTAAAAGTTTTGGATGACAACTTAGTGCGATTGCGATGACAACACGCTGAAGTTGTCCGCCTGAAAGTTCTGGCGGGTAACGATCTAAAAGGGAGAGATCTAAATTTACCTGCTTAAAAAGATCAGATATTTCATCAAGCGAAAGAAATATCTGATCTTTAATCTTGGTAAGCGGAGAGAGTGCCGTAAAAGGATTTTGGGGAACAAAACCGATAGTTTTTCCAGCGATAAGTTCAAAATTACTCTTTACATGTAAGGCAAGTTGCATCTCAGAGGGGAGCATATTTAATAGTGCTTTGATGGTGAGACTTTTTCCGCTTCCGCTTTGTCCGACAAGGGCGAGTGAAGAGTTGATATTAAAATCGATATCGACTAAAGTTTTCTCTTTGAGAATGATATGGAGTTTGGATACTTGCATCAGAGAAGCTCTTTAATTTTTTTACAAAGTGTTTCAAAAACTTTTGCATCATCATCGATTCTCGCGATAATTCGCAGTATCGCTTTTTCAACGGTCGGCTGTCGTATGGCACCTATCATAAATCCCTCACGGCGGAGTTCATCCCTTACATGTAAGACTTTTTTATTATCTCCCAAAACTATAGGAATGATAAGTGAGGGAGTGCTTACATATAAGAGTTCTCTTGCTATGTTTTGACGTAACTCAATCTTTTTTTTGAGAGCATCTTTATGTTGCAAAATATATTTTAAAGAGTTGTGTGCGAGAAGTGTGTCATACAAAGAGAGCGAAGTTGCATAGATAATGGGTTTTGCACGGTTTAAAAGATACTCTATGATGTGAGAAGAGCCCAGAATGTAAGCTCCAAAACTGCCGTATGCTTTTCCAAGTGTGCCCATTTTGATGTGATTTGGTTTTATCTCTATATCAAAAAGATCATAAACACCCATAAGATTTTCACCGACAACTCCGCTGCTATGGGCTTCATCGACAATGAGTATTGCATCATGAGTATCGCAGATAGCAAATATTTCTTTCTCCATCAAATCGCCATCCATGGAGTAGATTCCCTCAACTGCGACGATCTTTCTTTTTGCTTTGGAATCTTCTAAAAGTTCTCTGAGTTCATCACTGTCATTGTGTTTAAAAAACTCTACATGTAAGCCGCCAAGATTACTTGCCAACACGCCCGATGCATGGAATTTCTCATCCATGAAAAGCGTGTCGCCTTTTCGCACTAGTGCTTCTATGAGAGCGATATTCGCATTAAAACCGCTGCCGAGCACTACGCCCTCTTCAAAACCATTTGCTTCGCATAGAGCAGATTCAAAATCTTTATGTATTTGATGATAGCCGTTGACTAAAAGGGAGGCTTTGGGCGCATGGACAGGATTTAAGGAAAGTTCTTTACATGTAAGCGTATGAAGCTCTTTGTTTGAAGCAAGTCCTAGATAGTCGTTTGAAGCAAAATCTTGAAGCGTATAATCAACGACTTCACGAGTTCTGTGACGAGAAGATTTTTTGAGTGCTTGAAGCTCATTTGTGTAGTAATTCATAGCGCGATTATAGCATTAAGTAAGAAATAAAATTGTATAATTTCCTTCTGAGCGGTTCGACTAAGTGCGTATGAGAGGGTTCTACATTTACTTTTAGTGAATTGGTAGTTATCCTTGTGTGCCGATGATCTCGTTTGAGGTACGTTAACTCTGCCGAGAGACTGTCGCCTAATGGGATTCTTGATTTGCTGATTTTTTTAGCTTTGAGAACCGAAGCTATTTGCACAACGGCTGCTCGGGCCTTTTATGATACTTTTTATAAACTATTTTTTGAGATATTTTATGTAAATTATTAAAGATATATTAGTGTTAAGGATTGGTATGAATATTTTGGTTGTTGGAAGCGGCGGACGTGAATTTTCGATTGGGCGTATGTTAAAGAAAGATTCTGTCGTTGAAAAACTCTATTTTGCTCCAGGAAACGGTGCAACAGACCAACTAGGTGAAAACCTTTCAATCAAAGATTATAATGAACTTGCAGATTTTGCATTGGCAAACAATATTGAACTTACTATTGTCGGGCCTGAAGCCCCTTTAACTGAAGGTATTGTCGATATCTTTAAAGCAAAAGGGCTTGTAATCTTTGGACCAAGTAAAGAAGCGGCGCGTCTTGAGGGCTCAAAAGTTTATATGAAAAACTTTTTGGCGAAATATAATATCCCAACAGCGCGTTATGTTGAGACTAACTCTATCGATAAAGCGTTCAAATTTATCGACACACTTCCTGTTCCTGTTGTTGTCAAAGCAGATGGACTATGTGCTGGAAAAGGTGTTATTATCGCCATGACTCATGATGAAGCAAAAGTTGCAGTTTCAGAGATGCTTAGTGGAAAAAGTTTCGGTGATGCGGGTAAAAATGTGATCGTCGAAGAGTTTTTGGATGGGTATGAGCTTTCAATGTTCGCTATTTGTGATGGAAAAGACTATATCCTGCTTCCAGCGGCACAAGATCATAAACGTCTTTTAGATAATGACCAAGGTCCAAATACGGGTGGAATGGGCGCATACGCTCCGACCCCTTTAGTAGATGATGTTATCTACCAAAAAGTAAAAGATCGCGTTATTCGTCCGACACTTGATGGAATGCAAAAAGAGGGCGCACCTTTTGAGGGTGTTCTTTTTATCGGTCTGATGATTGTTAATGGCGAACCGATTACTTTAGAGTTTAACGTACGCTTTGGCGATCCTGAGTGTGAGATATTGATGCCACTCATGAAAACACCTGCACGTGAACTTTTCTATAAAGCGGCAACCGGAAAGCTTAATGAGCTTAACGTAGAGTTTGAAAACAAATTTGCAGTTGGTGTTGTTATGGCAAGTGGAAACTATCCATATAGTGACTCCAAACCAGCAGAGATCGTTGTAGATAATATCGTTCATGAAGAGATCTTAAATCATACACATATCTCTTATGCAGGTGTAACTAAAGAGGATGGAACACTCTACGCAACTGGCGGACGCGTTTTAGTCTGTGTGGGTGTGGGAGATTCTATCAAACAAGCACGTGACAGAGCTTATATGTTGTGCGGTCAAGTTCATTATGTCGGAAAAAAACTTCGTACAGATATAGCTTACCAAGCGCTCTAGGCAGTTTTTGATGAATGAAGAGATTGAAAAGATATTAGATCGTGAGCAGTTTACACTAGCAACAATTGCAAGAAGATCATGGGCTTTTTTTATTGATGAGCTTCTTCTCTCCTTTATCTTTATCGCAATTATTTGGAACTCATTTGTTCAGGCGACAACATTTGAAGAGATGATCTCTCTAACAAATTCTTATGTCTTGGAATATATGGCTTTAAAAATTATTTACCAAACATTTTTTGTTTCTATGTATGGAGCAAGTGTTGGAAAAATTCTTCTCAAAATACGTGTGATAGAAGTCTCAACACTTGAGAAACCAAGACCGCTTGTTGCTTTTAACCGAGCAGTTTTTCGTATACTCAGCGAGATCATATTTTATTTAGGTTTCTTGTGGGGAGCACTCAACCCTACAAGACAAACTTGGCATGATTTTACTGCAAAAACATTGGTCATAAATGCATAAAATCTTCTTCTTATTTCTTCTTCTTTTTTCATTTACACTCTTTGGAGCAGATACCAATACGACTTGTGATGATGACACTGCCATAACAAATATTGCTACAAAAACAACTCTTGATACAAATACCAGCATTGAAAATGACCCGAATAAAGTTGAAATATATGCGACGCATATGAATGCTGAAAATGAGATCGTCCATGCCAATGATGATGTTATAGTTGTATATAAAGATTATTATCTGAGTGCGAAAGATGCTGTGTACGATAAAAAAACTGGTACTTTGGAACTTTTTGGCAATGTGAGAGCAACACAAGGTGATAAATATCAGCTTTTAGGAGATTATGCAAAACTTAATATTGCTGATAAAAAGCGTGAGTTTAAGCCTTTTTATATGCTTGAACAAAAAAGCCAGCTTTGGATGAGTGGCGAACAAGGCGATATTAAAGACAAGTATTATGATGTAACAACGGGTATGGTCTCAGGATGTAATCCAAATAAACCGCTCTGGAAGATAAAGTTTAGTTCATCGAATTATAATGGTGAAGACAAGTGGATGAACCTTTATAATGCAAGACTCTATATTTATGATATTCCTATCTTTTATTTTCCTTATTTTGGCTATTCACTAGATAATACGAGACGTTCTGGATTATTGATTCCCGTATTTGGGCTTTCTAGTGATGAGGGTTTTTACTATCAACAGCCCATTTATATTGCGGTAAACAATTGGTGGGATCTTGAACTCAAACCGCAACTAAGAACTTTAAGGGGATTTGGTTCTTATGAAACATTTCGCTTTGCAGACTCAAATGTCTCACATGGTTCATTTACGACAGGATACTTTCAAGAAAGCAAAAGCTATGTTAATTACAATAGCCTTGCACATAAGACACATTATGGATTTGATTTTAAATATGAAAACCGTGATTTTTTAAACCAATGGTTAGGTACTGATTTGAGCGGACAATCAGGTATCTATGCAAATATGAGTTGGATGAATGATGTTGATTATATTAACCTCTCAACAGCTGATACTATCAATAATGTAACAGCCAACCAAGTGCTTTCTCAAGTCAATATGTTTTATAACACAGATAATAATTATTTTGGGAGTTACTTTAAATACTATCAAAATCTTTTACTAGAAAGTAATGCACAAACAATAGAGAAGCTACCGACTCTGCAGTATCATAACTATCTTACAGCATTGCTTGGCGACCACCTCTTATATAACGTAGATTTGACCTCTGTCAATCTTTACAGAGAACTTGGAAAAAAAGCGGTACGAAGTGATCTGAATGTTCCGATTACCTTGCAAACTTCTTTATTTAATGAATATCTCAATTTAAGTTATCAGTCGCAATTATTTGCAGAACATATCTCTTTTAATGGTCAAGCCTATAGTGGACAAGAAGTTGGACAAGATCCTAATGCATATAAAGACGGTATGTTTTTAAGACAGTACAATATTTTTAATCTTAATACAAACCTTACAAAAGCCTATGATGATTTTACTCATACGGTAGTATTTGGTATCACATACACGAGACCGGGTTCAGATTCTAATTATGGTTTTTATAAATCAGCTCCACTCGAGTGTGAAACAAACTCGACAGCGGATGTATGCCAGTTCTATACGATAAAAAATGTTACAGAGACAACGGCACTTGATTTTTCTCAGTATCTTTTTGATAAAGAGGGAGAACAGATTTTATATCATAGACTCGCACAGCAAATCTCCTACACGGGAGGACAAAGTAAACTTGGCAATATAGAAAATGAACTTGATTACAAGATCACAAAAAACTTAAAATATTACAACGATACTTTTTATGATTATGATCAAAATCTCATTGCTAAAACATTAAATAGTGTGAGTTACACAAATCAAGACCTTACATTGAACCTCTCGTATCTTTACAAAGACACATTTTTAGCTGCTACTTCCACAGTTCCAAGATTTACAAAATATGTGACTTCTGGATTCTCTTATAAATATAATGAGCATTATAAATATTTTGCAAGTTTTAATTATGATATTGAAGCTGCAAAAAAGAAGAGTGCGGAAATAGGGTTTTTGTACTCTAAAAGATGTTGGGATTTCGGACTTCGTTATGTAGAAAATGTAAGGTCAGTTCTCAATACTGACAATACCGCATCCTCTTATAATGATAAATATATCTTTTTGACGATTACTTTAAAGCCTATTGGCGGTTCAGAGATTAACTATAAGAGTACAAGCAACTAAGCACGAACAAAGCTTATACCCATAGGGCACTTCGCATATAAGATAGAGGAGTTCGTCAGTTCATTTAAGATAGAATACGAACATTATAATAAATCAAGAATAAGATGATTGAAAAATACCTAGGAGATAGAAGTGAAATATGATATTGATTTGGCACTGACCAATAGAGAAGAAAGTTATTCATTTAATGAAGTTGCACGTCAGGCAAATGGTGCGGCGTGGTTAAAAAGTGGAAATACCGTTATTCTTGCGACGGTAGTTATTGATGAAACAGAAATAGTAGAAGATGATTTTTTACCTTTAACGGTTCAGTACTTAGAGAAAAGTTATGCAGCTGGAAAGATTCCAGGCGGATTTTTTAAACGTGAATCAAAGCCAAGTGATTTTGAAACTTTGACATCACGCATAGTTGACAGATCACTAAGACCAATTTTTCCAAAAGGTTTTGGGCATCCAACTCAAATATCTATTTTAGTTTTAAGTGTTGATGAAGATGCCGATCTTCAAGTTCTTGCACTCAATGCGGCTTCGGCAGCACTTTATGTTTCAGATATTGACATTAAGACTTCAGTTAGTGGTGTGCGTGTCGCAAGAATCGGCGATGAACTAAAGTTTAACCCAACTATCAAAGAGTTAAATGATTCTACGTTTGATCTTTATCTCTCAGGTACAAAAGATGATATCTTGATGATAGAGATGCGTTCTTTAGGTTCTGACTTCTTTGGATTGAGTGAAGGTCCATTGGTCGATCCTGTTTTAGATCCTGCTATGATGGCTCAGACTATGGAAGTACACTCTGCAAATGCAATGCCAGAAGATGAACTTATTGCTATTCTTGCTCAAGCGCAAAAAATATTAAGAGATGCAAATACTCTCTATGAACAAGAATTGAAAGCGTTTACAAAAGTGGTAAAACCTTTAGAACTCAAAGCTCATCATATTGACGCGAAAATGCTTACATACGTAGCACAGCATCATATCACTGATATCAAAGCCGCACTTGTGCAGATGGCTAAAAGTGAACGTTCAACTGCACTTAGAACTTTAAGAAAAGCGATTTTAAAAGAGCATGTAGAATGGAATGAGCTTGATCTTAAAAATGCGATTGAAACTGTTAAGCGTGATGTTGTAAGAAATATGATTTTAAGAGACAATGTTCGTGCAGATGGAAGAGCTCTAAACCAAGTTCGTCCTATCAAGATAGATACAAATGTCCTTCCATCGGCTCACTCATCATGTCTTTTTACTCGTGGTCAGACTCAAGCGCTAGTTTCATTAACACTTGGCGGACCAAAAGATGCGCAGATGTATGAAAACTTGACAGACTCTGCAACTCAAAATGAAAGTTTTATGGTTCACTATAACTTTCCAGGATTTTCTGTTGGTGAAGCTTCTCCAATCGGTGCTCCAAGACGTAGAGAACTAGGTCATGGAAACTTGGCAAAACGTGCGCTAGAACCAATCTTAAATACAGATGGACAAACAATACGTTTAGTTTCTGAAATCCTTGAATCTAACGGTTCATCTTCTATGGCTACGGTTTGTGGCGGCTACATGGCTCTACGCGCGGCAGATATTGAAACTTCAGATATGATCGCTGGTATTGCCATGGGCATGGTAAGTGATGGTGATAAACATCTCATACTCAGTGATATTATGGGGCTTGAAGATCATGATGGCGATATGGATTTTAAAGTAACAGGCTCAAGAGATGGTATCACTGCGATGCAGATGGATATCAAACTTGGAGGCATTAGTCTTGAAGTTCTTAAATCAGCACTGTATCAAGCAAAAGAGGGACGTGCTCACATCTTAGATATTATGCATGAGGCTGTTGAAGCTATCGAATTTAATCATGGAGTTTTACCGACGACAAATATCTTTCATGTTGATCCAAGTATCATTGGAGACATCATAGGTCAAGCTGGAAAAACTATCCGTGAGATTATCGAAAAATTTGAAATAGCGATCGATATAGACAAAAAAGTGGGAAAAGTAAAACTCTCAGGTACAGATAAAAATAATCTCTCTGCGGCAAAAGAGCATATAGAAAATATTGCTTCTTCATCAAAAGAGAACAAAGTCGAATATAAAGTCGGTGATATCGTAGATGGAAAAGTTAAAAAAATCGTTGATTTTGGTGCGTTTATAGAGCTTCCGGGTGGAACTGATGGTCTTATCCATATTTCTAAGATCTCTGATAGTAGAGTCGAGAGAGTTTCTGATGTTTTAAAAGAAGGCGATGCCATAAGAGTTGAGATTTTAGAGTTTAAAGGAAGCAAAATCGGCTTAGGTCGTGCAAACTAAATAAAACTTTAAAGTTATTTTGAGTACAATTGCGGTCTCAAAGTGATAAGTAGGGATACGTAAGCCGAACGGACTTTGTAAGAAAATCTTTATGGAGAATCATATGAAAAAAATTCTATTTTTAATGTTAGCTTTAGCTGCTGGTGCATTCGCTGCTGATGGTGAAGTTGCAAACGAAACTTTAAAAGCTTACTCAGTAGTTGCTGCTGGTGTTGGTCTTGGTCTTGCAGCACTTGGTGGAGCTATCGGTATGGGTAATACTGCTGCTGCAACTATCGCTGGTACTGCACGTAATCCAGGTCTTGGCGGAAAGCTAATGACTACAATGTTCATCGCATTGGCTATGATCGAAGCACAAGTTATTTATACACTTGTAATCGCTCTTATTGCATTATATGCAAACCCATTTTTAGCTTAATCAGTTAAAAAATACCTCATTGTCAGCTTTGGCTGACAAACTCTTTTTTCGTGCGTCCGTGGTGGAATGGTAGACACGCTACCTTGAGGTGGTAGTGCCCTACGGGTGTGGAAGTTCAAATCTTCTCGGGCGCACCATATTTTCTTCTTTCAAATATATTAATCTCCTCAAATAAAACTTCTCTTTTATACAACGATTTCACGCTAATACTTAGATATTTTGTGATAGAATTCTAGGCAAAGACAGACTTTATTTTTTACGTTTTTATATGCAGGAGTTTTATATGTTAGATAGGTTGGGTTCAAAAGTTTCAGAGATGTTACATCAATTTGGTGTTTTAAAAGAAGAAAATGAAAAATTCAGAAATGAACTGATGACATTGAAGGCTGAGCGTGAGATCAAAGATCAAGAGATAGCTAGATTATTTCAAGAAAATTCAAATAAAGATATGGAAATAGAAGCAATAGTAAGTCAAATTGAAAGTATGTTAGGTTAACGGTCGATGAGTAGAAAAATATCTTTTATGGTCGATGGTAAAAAGTTTGATCTAAATATCGAAGATGAGTTTGCTCCATTTTTACAAAAACAGATGACATATGACTTAAATGTTGATGGAAACAATGATGTAAAAAAAGTCCTTGAAGCATATATAAGAAAAACATATGAACTTTTTCTTAAAGAGAGAAAAATAGAAGAGATTTTAAAGAAATTCGACTAATTTTATATTACTATAAGCTTTTTCGTATATAATTTCGTTCTCTTTAAATAAATGTGCGTCCGTAGCTCAGCTGGATAGAGCACCGGTTTGCGGTACCGGCGGTCAGGGATTCGAATTCCTTCGGGCGCACCACTTATAAACACCGTAATCATCGAACTTTCCTCAACTAAAATCAAATACTAAAACCACTTAAGAATTTACTGGGTGACACTTTGGGTGACACTTTCATCAAAAAAACACGCTTTTTATTTTAGTTCAAACATTTATTATCAGTCTCCAATTGCTTCATATCCTACTTTTTAGCAAGCTAAGGTAAAACTGTGGTTCTAAATTTTAAACAAAGAAAAAATATTTTAACTGTTTAAACTATAATGAACCCCTAAAATCAAACCAGTAAAATCTATTTTTTAATTCCAAAACGCTAGAATAAAATACGGAATATATAGGGATTAAGAAATGAGCATCAAACGAAAAATATACAGTGCTGAGTTCAAAGCAAAATTGG
>CAISHH010000048.1 GCA_903885085.1 uncultured Campylobacterales bacterium | reverse complement strand
TCTTCATTTTTACACCATCAAAATCATTTTTGACAAATTTCAAAGTGATATTTGAATTAATCTTTTTACTAATTCCTGAGCCTAATTCATTTAAAGTTGCACTATCGATATCACCATTACTATAAACTACACCACTATAAGTATTGTTTATTTTTGCTATCTCTTTTTCAATTACTTCAGAGATCGCAGGGATAACGTTGATACGGTGTTCTTCAACTAACAAATGAATAAAATTATTTAATTCTTTAGATTCAACAGCTTTTGTAGCATCTAATAAAATAGCCAATTTTTGACTTTTTGTTACATTTGGATTATCCATAATTTGGGAAAATTTTGGATTTTTAAATTCGCCTGCAAGTGCATCAAAAACAACACCCAGTTCAGCTAATTCGTTAACATTAAAAGCATTTTTCAAAGCTTTTACATAACGTTTTGCAATCATTTCTTCCATTATGCAACCTTTTTCAAGATAACATCAACCATAGCTTTTGTATCAAAACTATTAGTATCTTCTGCTAGCAATTCAATTAAAGTAGTATCTACTACTTCTCTTACCATTTTTCTTTTTTCAAGTTCCATCAATGAAACATTTTGTTTCGTAATGATTTCCAGATCACTGTTACATTGATTCATAACACTGTCTTGAAGAACTTTGTTCTCTTTTTTAGCACTTTCTAAAATCTCTTTTGCCAATTTCTCAGCATCAGATAATTTTTGTAAAGCTTTTTCTTTTGCAGTTTTTGATTCACTTAGTTTATCTTGGACCTTTTGAAGTTCATCTGCAATAGACTTACTTCTCCCTGAAAAATAACTTTTCGCAGGTTCAGCCACAAAATACCAAACAATTCCAGCAAAGACTAAAAAGTTGATAGTACGCCACACAATATCTGTAGAGTGTTCAGCACCATTTTCTGATGCCAGTGCATATGTTGACACCATAAGCATTAATAATATAATTCTACTCATGAACATCCTTACAGTTGACTAAATTTAGCTTTGATAGCTTCTTTAAATAAAGGAGCTTGCGATAGCAAGGCATTATTTAACTCTTTACGCTCTTGAGCCAAAGTTTTTTCAAACTCAAGATATTCACCTGCTAATTCAGCACGTTTTGCATCTAACTTGCTTTGTGCTAATTCCTTAGCATCTGCAATAACTTTCTCCCTTAAAGCTGCCGCTTCGAGTTTAGCATCCATAACAGTCTGCTCAGACTTTGCGATTAGCGCGCTAACCTCATCATCATTTGATCCAACTTGTTGCAAATCTCTTTTGAGATCAGCATCACGTTTGCTCATATAAGATAGCAAAGGACGATAGAGCCAACTGTTTAGAACGGCAATAAGGATAAGAAATACAACCAGCGTTACACCGAGTAGTATCGGACTTATATCTAACATAGCACCTCCTAAAAGTTGCGTGATTATACTATGTGTAAATTGAAACGATAGTTAAATAAGAGTTTTTTTTTGAGGAAATTGAATTTTTTATAAAAGTTTTGAAAGAAATTGCTCTATTTGTAACTCATTAGAAAACTCAATAGTCATTTTATTTGACTTAAAACTAGCTTTTAGTCCATAATTTTCAAATTTTTTCTTGATAGAATTATAATTATAATTACATTCTAATTTCTCTTTTTCTTGACTAATTGATTTATCCGTATCGGTTTTTAAAGATTTAACCATACCTTCAACATCT
>CAISHH010000047.1 GCA_903885085.1 uncultured Campylobacterales bacterium | reverse complement strand
GGGAGTGTTCAAGATTCCGTGTCAGCATCGGATAATTCCTAAAATTGTATCATAAATTTAAAGCGTCATCAAGCCGTCCTTCGAAATGGATGGCTAACTGAGAGATTGTCAAGCTCCAATTTCTAATAGGCATAGTCCATTTCTTCTGAGCGTTTTGAATCCCCATATAAAGCAATTTTAGCAGGCTGTCATCATTTGGAAAAGCACCTTTAGTTTTAGTAAGTGTTCTAAATTGGCGATGGACAGATTCAATAATATTTGTCGTGTAAATTACTCTGCGTATATCTTCTGGATACTGGAAGTAGATTGACAAATTCTCCCATTTATTTTTCCAAGATTGAAAGACAATAGGATATTTTTTACCCCATTTTTCTTCGAGTTTTTCAAGCTCAAATTCTGCTTCTTCTTTGGTAAAAGCCTGATATACAGTTTTTAGCTCTTTTGCAAATTGTTTTTGATTGGCAGAGCCGATATATTTGAGGCTATTACGGATTTGATGGACGATGCAGAGTTGCACTTGTGTATCTGGAAAGACTGAGTTGATTGCCTCAGGAAAGCCTTTGAGTCCATCTACTGAAGCGATGAGTATATCTTTGACGCCACGGTTTTGTAAGTCTGTAAGCACCTGTAGCCAGAACTTAGCGCCTTCGCTTTCATTGAGATACAGTCCAAGTATCTCTTTCTTGCCATCAACTCTTACACCCAGTACCGTATAAAAAGCTTTTGAAATATAACGACCATCTTCTTTTACTTTGTAGTGTATGGCATCTAAAAATATAAAGGGATATACAGCCTCTAATGGTCTTGTTTTCCATTCTTGAAGCATTGGGATTATCTTGTCAGTCACAGCGCTTATAGTAGCTTTAGAGAAGCCTACACAGTAAAAATCTTCAATATGTTTGGCTATTTGAGAGTAGCTGTTGCCTAATGCAAAAAGTGAAAGAATTTTATCCTCAATCTCACTTGTCATACTGGTCTGGTTTTTCTTTACGATTTCAGGTTCAAAGCTACCGTTACGGTCTCTTGGCACATCCAGTTCAAAAGTTCCATGATCACTCTTCATAGTTTTTGAGTTGTATCCGTTCTTTCGGTTTCTACTCAGGTCTTGTGAGAGGTGGGAATCTATCTCAGCTGCAAGTGCAGCTTCGGTGAGCTGCTTGATTAGTGAGCCTAATGCACCATCAGAGCCACCTATACTTTTACCGGCTTTTATATCACGAGCAAATTGCTCTACATCTATTTCTATCTTCATGTGTCGTTCCTTGGGTAAATATAATTTTACCCGATTGACACGGAATTATGAACGGTTCCTTTTATTTTGATTATGTGGCTTAAAAGCGTATTAGATAAAGTTGGGATTGCCATAGAGACCCAATAATGGAGTCAGAAAATATATGTAAGTAAGATAAAAAGCCTTACATGCAAGCAAATATAAAAAATATTAATATAAAGCCTAAAATAATTTAAAAAGTAAGTAAATATTGATTGAGTAATTAAATGAAGGGATTGTTAGTAATAAATCCGATGAACTAGGCGGCGACCTACGTTTCCACACCTGAAAGATGCAG
>CAISHH010000046.1 GCA_903885085.1 uncultured Campylobacterales bacterium | reverse complement strand
TGTAGAAGATACTATAGATAATACGACAAGATTTGTCATCTTAAGTGATTTTAAAAACGCTATCAGCAAAGATGATAAAACATCTGTTTTAGTAAAACTAAAAGATCCACTCAAAGCGGGAGCCCTAGTAAACTTTTTACAAGATTTTAATGATGAAAAAATCAATCTTTCAAAAATAGAATCACGTCCTTCAAAAGAAAAAAACAAGATGGGCTACTGGTTTTTTATCGACTTTTTTGGGCATATAGATGATGAAGCGGTACAAAGAGTAATAGCAAAACACCCAAAAGAGGTTACTTGGCTTGGAAGTTATGTAAAGGAAAAATATGGAATTTAATAAACATTTAGCAGATATCAAAAGCTACGAGGCTGGTAAGCCGATAGAATTAGTTGTAAGAGAATATGGAATAGACCCAAAAAATATTGTCAAACTTGCAAGCAATGAAAACCCTTTTGGCTGTTCACAAAAAGTGCAAGATGCTGTCTCAAATATTGTCAAAAATATGGCTTTATACCCTGATGACTCGATGCTGAAACTTAAAAATGCTTTGGCAAAAAAATATGAAGTTGATACAAAAAATATTATTATCGGCTCAGGAAGCGATCAGGTTATCGAATTCTTAATCCATGCAAAAGCGGTAGATAACGCTACCGTACTTATGAACAGTGTGACATTTGCAATGTATGAAATCTATGCAAAACAAGTAGGTGCAAAGATCGTGAGAACTATTTCACAAGAGCACAATATGGATGAATTTTATGAGCTTTATAAAGAGCATAAACCTGCAGTGATTTTTATCTGTACACCAAACAATCCTACGGGAGATGCCATAGATGCTGTGTCTTTGAGAGAGTTTATAGCAAAAATAGATGAAAACACTTTGGTCGTGATTGATGGTGCTTACATGGAATATGCAATAGGTAAAGATAAATCAAAAAAAATCACTCCAAAAGATGTACTTGAGGGCTTTAATAATACGATTTACCTTGGAACTTTCTCTAAAGCGTATGGTCTTGGAGGAATGCGTGTAGGATATGGAATCGCACCTGAGCCAATTATTGAAGCACTCTATAAACTCCGTCCCCCTTTTAATATTACAACGCTTTCTCTTGAGGCTGCCAGTGTAGCACTTGAAGATGAGGCATTTGTAGAGATGAGTATAGAAAATAACTTTAAAGAGATGAAACGTTATGAAGAGTTTGCAAAAACACATTCGCTTAAAATAATAGAAAGTTATACCAACTTTGTGACATTGTGTTTAAATGAGGGACAAAATTCTTCGCACTTAGCTGATTCTCTGCTTAAAAAGGGTATGATAGTAAGAAATTTAAGCGGGTATGGTCTTAATGCGATTCGTGTGACTATAGGCACACCTTCACAAAATGATCGATTTTTTGAATTAACATCACAATTATTATAACGGGAAGATATGGATTTTAAAGTACTTTTTTCGCAGCTTGCCATAGTTTTTACTAAGCTAAGTAAAACTCAGCGCATTATTATTGGTGGTGCAGTTGCCGGTATTGTTGCATTTCTTGTTTTTTTGATTGTCTTTACATCAAAGGGCGAGGTTAAAGATAAGAACTACGATATTTTGTTTGAAAAATTGAGTAGTGAAGATGCTTCAAAAGTGATTGGGCAACTTGACAAAGAAAAGATACCTTATACGGTCGGTGAAAATAATACGATTAAAGTCCCTAAAGAGATGGTCTATAAACAACGTATCTCTATCGCGTCTATGGGAATTCCTTCAAATAAAAGTGTTGGTTTTGAACTTTTTGACACCCAAGAGTTCGGCGCAACGAGTTTTGATCAAAATGTTAAATATCTTCGAGCCCTAGAGGGTGAACTCTCCCGAACTATATCAGCACTTGATCCAGTGGAAGGCGCTAGCGTTTCACTTGCGTTGCCAAAAGAAACACTTTTTGTTTCAAAGCAAACTGATCCTACTGCGTCTATAGTAGTCAAACTCAAAGAGGGTAGAACACTCACGACGCAACAGATACGCGGCATTAAAAACCTTGTTGCTTCTGCAGTTCCTAAACTAAGTATAGAAAATGTTGTACTGGTTGATGGTAATGGAGATATCTTAGGCGATAATGATGAATCGGCACAACTTGGAGAACTTTCAGCCGTTGAGCAGAAGTATAAATTCAAAGAAGAGAAAAAAAGCGAGCAAAAGATCATAGAAGTTTTATCTCCATTTTTGGGTGGAGATAGTCATGTTGTTGCAAAAGTGACTATTGAATATGATTTTGCACAAAAAAGTTCAACTTCTGAAAAATATGATCCTGATAATGTTGTGAGAAGTGAGCAAACCTCTGAGGAGAAACGTGATGGCAGCACTCCTGTCGCTGAAGGTGGTGTCCCTGGAACTGTGAGCAATATTGGTCCTGTTGCTGGGACGGATACCAATAAAACAAGTACGGAAAAATATCAAAAAACAACCGGAACAACAAATTATGAGATATCAAAAACAGTATCAACTCAAAAAGATCAGTTTGCAAGTATAAAAAGAATTACCGCAGCCGTTGTTGTGGATGGAAAATACCAGCATAAAATGGACAAAAATGGTAAACCGACAGATGAGATGGAATATGTAGCACTTGATCAGACTCAGCTTGACTCTATCAATCAGCTTGTTTCACAGTCTATAGGGATTTCTGGGGAACGCGGTGATCAGGTTTCCATTAAGAATTTTGAGTTTAAAAGTTCTAGTGATGCAATGGCTGGTGCTGATGGTGCAGGTAAATTTTCAGGTTTTATAGCAAAATATATTACACCTTTTGCAGATCTCTTTAAATATATATTTGTGGCACTTGCTCTTTTTATTCTTTACAAAAAAGTTATTGCTCCATTTGCGCAGAAAATGCTTGAAGTCTCCAAAGAAGAGGATGAGATCGAGAGACCTGTCTTGGATATACAAGATGATGAAGATGATGACCTTATTGAGAGAGTTCAGGAGATGCGTAAAAAAGTGGAAGACCAACTTGGAGTGGGACAAAACTTTAATGAAGATGAACTCAAATATGATGTTCTTTTAGAAAAACTCAGATCTTTAGCTGAAGATCATCCTGATGATATGGCAATGCTCATTCAAAGTTTGATCAGTGAAGAATCTTCAGGTGGATATACACCAAAAAATGCGGAGGGCTGATACAATGAATTTATCTACAAGCCAAAGAGCACAGTTTGATGAGATGTCCATGTCTGAGAAGATAGCAATTTTATTACTGCAACTTGGAGAAGATATTACAGCCAATATATTTTCTCATTTGAGTGTTGATGCAATCACTGAGATTTCGAAACATATAGCATCTAACAGGGCTATTGACAAAGCAGTAGCGACAAATATCTTAGAAGAATTTCACGCGATAGTGCAATCAAGCCAATATATCACATCTGGCGGTATGGAGTATGCAAGAGAGCTTTTATATCGTACTTTGGGACCGGAAGAGGCAAAAAAAGTATTGGACAAACTTTCAAAAAGTATGCAAAATTCTCAAAATTTTGCTTATCTTTCAAAAATCAAGCCACAACAACTTTCAGACTTTATTATTAATGAACATCCTCAAACAATAGCCCTTATCTTAGCGCATATGGATCCTTCAAACGCCGCAGATGTGCTTGGATATTTTTCAGATGATCTTCGTGCAGAAGTTGCGATGAGAATGGCAAAACTTGGGGATATCTCTCCATCTGTCATTAAGCGTGTAAGTGCGGTTTTAGAGTCTAAACTTGAATCTCTTGCGAGTTATAAAGTTGAAGTTGGTGGGCCGCGTGCTGTGGCTGATGTCTTTAATAGACTTGGAGCAAAAGCATCTAAAGCGACCCTTACTTCTATTGAGCAGATTGATGAAGAACTTGCAAGCGCGATTAAAGAGATGATGTTTACGTTTGAAGATATTGCCAAGCTTGATGGTAATGCAGTAAGAGAGATCCTTAAAGCTTCTGATAAACAAGATCTTATGCTTGCACTTAAAAGTTCTCCTGAGGATCTTAAAGAGAAATTTTATGCAAATATGTCTCAGCGTGCTAGAGAGACATTTGAAGAAGAGATGCAGTTTATGGGCGCTGTGAAGATGAAAGATGTTGAAAATGCACAACGTAAAGTTGTAGAAGTCGTAACTCAGTTATCTGAACAAGGACTTGTTCAGATGGGTGAATCTGAAGAGATGATAGATTAATGAAAACATTAATCACGACAGATAATCTCGTGAATCACACGGTAGATAAGTATAGATTTAAGGTTTTTTCTAGTCATGGCAGTGAACTCGAAGATTCACATGATCAAGGTTTAGCGTATGAAAACTTTCAGCCATTAGATTTAGAATTTGAGCCTGAACATGAAACTCCTGTAGATATTGGCAATAGAGATGAACTTGTTGAATCACTCTTGAAAAAAACTGATGAGATGACATCCAATTTTATAAAACTTCAGATGAAACTTGAATCACAAGAAGAAGAGTTTAAAGCAAAAATCGAACTAGAGAAGAAAACCTCTTATGAAAAGGGTCTAGAAGATGCAAAAGAGCAAACAACTTCTAAACTTGAAAGTGATAAAGTAACAGCAATAGCACAATTTGCAGAGTCTATCAAAGCTCTTGAAAATAGTGCAAATGAGTATAAATCAGCTCTTGAGAGCATAAAAAAAGAGCTTCTTGAAGCAGCACTGGATATTGCAAAAGAGGTTATAGAAGTGGAACTCAGTTCAAACTCTTCAAAAGTTGCCTATACGTTAGCATATGAACTCATAAAAGATTTGCAAAGTGCAAGTAAGATCAAACTTAAAGTGAACCCTAATGATCATGGGTGGCTCTCAGAGAAAATCGGATCTTTAGGAAATATAGAGATAATTTCAGATCGAGCAGTAAGTCCTGGTGGAGTTGTTGCCATTAGTGACGCTGGAAATATAGATGCGCAGATTTTAAACCGCTACGAACGAGTAAAACAAGCGGCGCTACAAGAAGATTAGGAAGAAATGAAAAAAGAACTAAAATCATACAATATTGAACAATTAAATAAATTATGTAAAGATATAAGAGGAAGAATTTTAGAAGTTGTAAGTAAAAATGGCGGACATCTGGGTTCTACTTTGGGTGCAACAGAACTCATAGTGGCTATGCATAAGGTTTTTGATTCTTCCAAAGATCCATTTATTTTTGATGTTTCACATCAAGCATATGCACATAAACTTATTACGGGTCGTTGGGATGAGTTTGAGACTCTACGAGAGTTTGGCGGTCTTAGTGGATATACAAAACCATCTGAGAGTCCAGACGACTACTTTATAGCAGGTCATAGTTCTACTTCTATCTCTCTTGGAGTAGGCGCGGCAAAAGCTATTGCTTTAAACAATCAACAAGATTCAAGAGTGCCAGTTGTGATGATAGGCGATGGTTCGATGACGGCTGGAATGGTATATGAAGCTTTAAATGAACTCGGTGATAGAAAATACCCGATGATCATTATTTTAAATGACAATGAGATGAGTATCGCCGCACCTATTGGGGCGCTTAGCCGAATGCTCAGTTCTGCTATGGCTTCCCCTTTTTACCAAAAGTTTAAAAAAAGAACAGAAAGTTTTGTTGATAACTTTGGCGAGGGAGCACGCTATATAGCGAAAAGATTAGAAGAATCGCTTAAACTCATCACTCCGGGAATTTTATTTGAAGAGATGGGTATTGATTATATCGGTCCTGTAGATGGGCATGATCTGAAATCTTTAATTGAAATTTTAGAACTTGCTAAGGGAATGAAAAAACCTGTGATTATCCATGTGCAGACACTCAAAGGAAAAGGGTATGAGATTGCTGAGGGGAAACATGAAAAATGGCACGGAGTTGGTCCATTTGATTTAGCAAGCGGCGATAGTGCAAAAAAATCTCCAGCAAAAGCAGCAACACAGATTTATACAGAAGCGCTCTTACATGTAGCTGATAGAAATGAGAAAATCGTCGGAGTGACTGCGGCGATGCCAAGTGGAACAGGCCTTAGCAAACTGATGGAAAAATATCCAAACCGTTTTTGGGATGTTGCTATCGCAGAACAACACGCGGTTACTTCTATGGCGGCTATGGCTAAAGAAGGCTTTAAACCATTTTGTACCATCTACTCTACATTTTTACAGCGCGGCTATGATCAGGTTATTCATGATGTTTGTTTGATGGATCTGCCAGTTGTATTTGCCCTTGATCGTGCTGGCATCGTCGGTGAAGATGGAGAAACACATCAAGGGGCATTTGATGTCAGTTTCCTCCGAGCCATCCCAAATATGACACTTTTAGCACCACATGATGAAAAATCTTTTCATCAAGCTGTTGGTTTTGCTTCGACATATATGCATCCATGCACTATTCGCTATCCAAGAGGTGCATTTTTTGAATCTGAACTTCCTGAGTCGATCCCTTTTGAAGTGGGAAAATCACAACTGATGGTTTCTCATGTCAGTGATGTTTTACTCATAGGTTATGGCAATGGTGTTGGACGTGCTTATGCAACCATGCAGTTACTTGATTTTAAAGTCTCTCTTTTAGATCTAAGATTTGTAAAACCTCTTGATGAAGAGATGCTACTTTCTCTTACATGTAAGCATAAAAAATGGTTTGTATTTAGTGATAGCGCTAAGATGGGCGGTGTTGGAAGTGCGATTTTAGAGTTCTTGTCTGCGCAAAAAATTCAAGATGTTGAACTTATAAGTTTTGAGTATGAAGACAGCTTTATCAAACATGGAAATACTGTGTTGGTTGAAGAGAGTTTAGCTCTTCGTCCACAGCAGTTGGCAGAAAAAATTAGAAATATTGTAAAGAGTTGAAAAAATTGTGTTAGAAAAATATTATAGTACTCCTCCACTTTTAATCGGAGAGGATAAAGAGATGAAGCGTGAAGAGATTCGTCGCTATTTTCATAACAGTTTTGACCTTTTTGAGCGACTGTTTGATCTTTTAAAAGATGATTCTGTCTTTTACAGACAATCCGAATCCACACGACATCCGATGATCTTCTATTTTGGTCACACAGCCACTTTTTTTATCAATAAGCTTATCTTAGCAGGTATTATTACAGAGCGTATCAATCCTGAATTTGAATCTATCTTTGCGATCGGTGTGGATGAGATGCACTGGGATGATCTCAGCCGCCACGGATGGCCACAAGTCAGTGAAGTACGAGCATATAGAGATCAAGTGCGAACCCTTGTAGATACTCTTATCTCAACGCTTCCTCTAAGCTTGTCAATAGCGTGGGAAGATCCATTTTGGATCATTTTGATGGGCATTGAACATGAACGTATACATATCGAAACATCTTCTGTATTACACCGCCAGATGCCCTTAGAGTTTATCCAAGAGGTCAAAGAGTTTGATATTTTTGATGATGCTAATGAGAGCTTTCCTTCTAACTCTTTAGTCGCGATTGATGGTGACACTCTAGCTTTAGGAAAAGATCATACACATCATCTCTATGGCTGGGATAATGAGTATGGAACTCTTACATGTAAAGTTGAAGATTTTGAAGTTTCCAAGTTTTTAGTCAGCAACGGCGAATTTTTAGAGTTTGTAGAAAATGGCGGATATGAAGATGAAACTTTATGGGATGCTGAGGGATTGAAATTTTTGCAGATTTCAAAAGCAAAACATCCTGTTTTTTGGGTCAAAGAGGCAGATTCGTTTAAATACAGAACACTCAGTAAAATCATCGAGATGCCAAAAAACTGGCCTGTAGATGTCAATGCTCTTGAGGCGCAAGCGTTTTGCCGTTACATCTCAAAGCGTGATGGTGTACTTTACGCATTGCCAAGTGAAGCGCAATGGAATAGGCTTTATGAGTATGCAGAGTTAAAAGATGTACCAGAGTTTGATGATAAAAATGCAAATATCAATCTCACACACCATATGAGTGCGTGTAGTGTGGATCGCTTTGCATTTAAAGAGTTGTATGATGTTGTGGGAAATGTCTGGCAATGGACAAGCACACCTTTTGATGGATTTGAAGGTTTTCAAGTCCACTTTGCATATGATGATTTTTCAACACCGACATTTGATACAAAGCACAATATTTTAAAAGGTGGTTCGTTTATAAGTACGGGCAATGAGATTATGAAACACTCACGCTACGCTTTTAGACGCCATTTTTACCAGCATGCGGGATTTCGCTATGTTGTTGACCAAGGAAAGCCAAAGATGAAAACAGAAGATATCTATGAGAGTGATGAGTTAGTTTCACAATATTGTGAGTTTCAATATGGAGATGAGTATTTTGGAGTGAAAAACTTTGCTATAGAGTGTGCAAGCATCGCTGCATCATTTTGTGAGCATAAAACAAAAGCACTCGATCTTGGCTGTGCAACTGGGCGGGCCTCTTATGAGCTGGCAAAATATTTTACAGAAGTAGACGGTGTTGATTTTTCAGCACGTTTTATCTCTGTGGCAACACGCCTTAAAGAAGATGGATATATCGCCTACCGCTCAAAAGAGGAGGGCGATCTTTTTACTTTGAAAAAAGTGACACTTGAAGATCTTGGATTTGAAGAGCTACCATGTAAGACAAACTTTTGGCAGGGTGATGCTTGTAATTTAAAACCGAGTCTCAGCGGATATGATCTTATTATGGCGACAAATTTGATAGACAGACTATATAACCCGATGCTCTTTTTGCAAGATATCCAAACGCGTTTAAATGCTGGCGGAGTTTTAGTGCTCACATCGCCTTATACTTGGCAAGAAAGTTCGACAAAGAAAGAGTTGTGGTTTGGCGGTTATGTGGATGAAAACGGCAAAGAAGTAAAAACAATAGAGAAGTTGCAAGAGGTTTTAAAAGAACATTTTGAACTTCAGCATCTTCAAGATCTTCCTTTTGTTATCAAAGAGAGTGCGAGAAAATATCAGCATACACTTTCTCAGATGAGTGTTTGGAAAAAAAGATGAAAGTCGATTTTTCTCTCTCGTGTAAAAGAGAAAATACAAATGCAGAGAAATATGTTCTAAGAAATAGGCTCTTTGGCACTGAGAATCTGATCCCTATGTGGGTTGCAGATATGGATATAGATACACCCTCTTTTATACTCGAGGCTGTACAAAAAAGATTACAACATCCAAATTTTGGCTATGAAGAGATGCCCTCATCGGCATTTGTAGCACAGATTGAGTGGCTTAAGCGTCATCACAGTGTTACATTTTTACAAGAGGAGCTTCTCTATTCTCATTCTGTTGTGGCAAGTATTAACGCAGCCATCGAAGCATATAGCACTGAGGGCGATAAGATCATCGTTCAAACTCCCGTGTATCCTCCATTTTTTAAAAGTGTCACGCATCATAATAGAAAAGTTTTATTTAATCCTCTTAAAAAAAGTGAGCATGGAGATTATACGTTTGATATTGATGATCTTGTTTCAAAGATAGACAAGGACACAAAACTTTTACTTTTATGTTCTCCGCACAATCCAGTTGGGAGAGTGTGGAAAAAAGAGGAACTTAAAGCTCTAGGGGATGTTTGTCTTGCACATAACATCGTTGTTTTTTCAGATGAGATACATAGCGATCTTGTCTATGAGCCACACATTCATATCCCTTTTGCCTCTTTAAGTGATGAGGTTGCAAATATCACAGTAAGTGCGTATGGCGTAGGAAAAACTTTTAATCTTGCAGGATTTGCGATCAGCACGGTTGCAATAACAAATGAGATTTTAAGAGAAAAATACAAAAAAGTTTATAATGAGATCCATTTTGCTCAAGGCACGATTCTCGGACATGTGGCGTTTGAAACGGCTTACATGTACGGAGATAGTTGGTTAGAAGTGTTAAAAATTCATCTAAAAAAGAATATTGTTTTACTTGAAGATGTTTGTAAAAAACATAATGATAAAATCTCTTTTATTGCACCTGAGGGGACTTATCTTGCATGGCTGGATTGTTCGAAGATGAGTCTTAGTGATAAAGAATTGAAAGAGTTTTTTGTTAAAAATGCAAAACTCGGACTCTCAAACGGAGTATCATTTTCAAAAGAGGGAAGTGCTTATATGAGGTTGAATTTTGCAGTTTCTTCAGAGATTATGGAACAAGCGATGCAACAACTAGATTTTGCACTAGAGAGGTTTCAAAGATGATAGAAATCGATTGGGAAGAGTATAAACTTTATAAAAAAACGTGCTTTTTAAAGGCTGAGATTAAAGATAATTTTGATACTTTGCTGGATTTTTTAAAAAACAATTATAAAATCACAAGTGCGCAAGAGCTTTTTGATACGATCAAAGCTGATGAGGTCGGAATGATGATGCTTAACAAACGTGAATTTACAACGATCGAATTATTTGAAAAATATCTCTACAAAGAGATCAAGTTTGATGCCTGAAAATCTCGAAAAAATAATAGAGTTTTTAGAAAAACACCACACACTAAGCCTTGCTACATGTAAGGATAATCAGCTCTCCTCTTGTACACTCTTTTACGCTTACGATAAGCAGACAAACGCTTTTATTGTTGCATCTGATACCAAAACTGAACATATTCAAAATGTGCTGGAAAATCAAAATGTATCAGGAACTATTCATCTTGAAACCGATATTGTAGGTAAGATTCAAGGGATACAGTTTAAGGCGATTATGTCAGCATTTAAGGATGAAAGAAAAGTTTATCTCAAACGTTTCCCCTTTGCTTTAGCACTTAATCCAACTCTTTGGAGCATAGCAATAGATTCATTGAAGATGACAGATAACAGACTCGGATTTGGAAAAAAACTTATGTGGACACGGGAGTAGGTTTCTCACTAAAATATGAACAATCGATTCCACTGCTTTGTTTAACGACCATTGATGGGATCATTTTTGATTTAAAACCGTAAGCTTTACATCCGTGTGGTTGAGAGGCATTCCACGTTACAAAATAATGAATACATCTTCTACAGTTGATACGTTGCATAAATAAAAACTTCTTTATAATAAATTGTTGCAAAATTTTATCATAACTAAGTAAAATACAGATGTAGATTTTTTTGCATCGCTTAAGATGGTCTACTAGTTTTTATAAAGGGTATTCATGGACAAAATAGTAATTATGTTAGAACTCCAACAACAGTTAAATGATTCTACAAACGGTAAAGATTGGACTTCTGGAGTGAGTAAAAACTCTAAAGAGATCAACTGGAAAAGATGTATTTATATGGAGTGTGCAGAGATGATAGACTCTTTTGCTTGGAAACACTGGAAAAATATCGATGCACAGCCGGATTGGGATAATCTGAAGATCGAAGTCGTGGATGTTTGGCACTTTATCTTAAGTTTGGCAATCGAGGAAAATACAAAACATGGTCAGCTTGGTTTTGAAGATCTTGCAAATGAGATCTGTTCTGTGTCATCATATGCGGCTACCACGAAACAAAATGAGAGTTATTCTACTCAAAAAGAGATCATAGAACAGGTGGAATTTTTAATGCTTGATGCATTGAAACGGGAAGGTTTTACTCTTTTTGCAATGATGGAACACTTTTTTACTCTTGTGAAGATGAGCGGACTTGATATTGTAAGCTTATACCGTTTGTATGTCGGAAAAAATATCCTCAATCAATTTCGCCAAGATCACGGATATAAAGATGGCACTTACATCAAAGTCTGGAACGGACAAGAAGATAATGTCGTGATGAAACATATCTGGGAAGTGGATGGCGATATCGCTCCTGAACTTTTGTATGAAAAACTTCAGGAAAAATATGAGAATTTAGAGGCGTAAATATGGAAAATTTTTTAAAAGAAGCAAAACAGTCAAGTAGAGTTTTAAATGAACTCAGCGGTGCTGAGAAAAATAAAATCTTACGCCAGATGGCTGAGTCTCTGCGCTCAAATACGATGAATATTATCGAAGCAAATGCTCAGGATATGAAAGATGCAGATACTAATGATCTTTCATCAGCACTCAAAGACAGACTCTATCTGGATGAAAAACGTATCGATGCAATGGCAGTTGCACTCGAAGAGATAGCAGCACTTAAAGAGCCAGTTGGTCGCGTGCTTGATGGTTGGGTAACAGAAGAGGGACTTAAAATCGAGAAAGTTTCCATCCCAATAGGTGTTATCGGAATTATCTACGAATCTCGTCCAAATGTCACAAGTGACACAGCTGCGCTTTGTTTTAAAAGCTCAAATGTTTGTGTACTCAAAGGTGGGAAAGAAGCTGAAAACTCCAATATCGCAATTGCGGATATTTTACGCGGGGTTTTAGTCAAAAATAATCTTCCAGCCTCGATGATCTCTCTTTTACCTGATTCATCACGAGAGGGCGTTGCTAAACTCATTAAGATGGATAAATATGTTGATCTTATCATCCCACGTGGTGGAGAAGGCTTGATCCGTTATGTGAGTGAGAATGCGACAGTGCCAGTTGTCAAACATGATAAAGGGCAGTGTCATACCTATATAGATGTTGATGCAAACATAGAAGATGCGATTAAAATTGCCATCAATGCCAAAGTATCTCGTCCGGGTGTTTGTAATGCGATGGAGACTTTGCTTGTGGATAAAGTGATAGCAAAAGAGACTCTTCCAAAGCTCAAAGAGGCTTTTGACGCGGCGGGAACATCGCTGAAGGGTTGTACATCTACGCAAGAGATCATCACAATCGCACATGCGAGTGATGAAGATTTTGACACGGAATATTTGGCAAATATCTTAAACATCAAAATCGTCGATGGAGTTGATGGAGCTATTGAGCATATTACCAGATTTGGCTCAGGACATTCAGAGGCAATCATCACTCAAAATGTCACAACGGCTGAGAAGTTTTTAAATGCAATTGATGCAGCAGCTGTGTATCTCAATGCTTCTACACGTTTCACCGACGGAGGATCTTTTGGTTTTGGCGCAGAAGTGGGGATTAGTACAAATAAACTCCACGCTCGTGGACCGATGGGCATAGAAGGTCTAACGACTTACAAATACAAAATATATGGTTCTGGTCAGATACGTTGAGTGAAAAAGTCTTACATGTAAAGGATATTAGTTTCGGATATAAAAAAAATAAACTCCTCTATAAAGATTTTAATCTTTCTTTACATGTAGGCGAAATTAAATCGATTGTAGGAGAAAGTGGGGTGGGGAAATCTACTCTCTTTGAACTCATCCTTGCTAATCTCAAACCGACTTCTGGAACTCTTACATGTAAGGATGTCTCACAAGTTTTTCAAGATCCATACAGCTCATTTCATCCAAGTTATAAGATTATTGATCAGATAAAAGATGTGGCAGATACTACAGAGATAGAAAAATATTTAAAGAGTATGGATTTGGATTATGCTCTTTTAGAGAAATTGCCCCACGAACTCTCTGGCGGACAGCTTCAACGTGCATCGATAGTACGAGCGTTGCTTATGAAACCTAAACTTCTTCTTTTGGATGAGCCAACATCGGCTCTTGACAATGTCTTACAGCTTGATGTTATGAAGATGCTTTTAACACACCTTGATGAGATGGGGATGCTTCTAATCACGCATGAAGCAGACTTGGCCTCATGGTGTAGTGATGAGGTTATTACAATTAGCCAAGAGAAGGTTTGATAAGCATCTTCGCTAAGTAAAATCCACCGCCTGCCATAAATACAGTTCCAAAAAGATTAAGTCCCATATTTACAAATGCTAAAAAGAGACTTCCTCCTTGAAGAAGAAAAAAACTCTCTATCGCAAAGGTAGAATATGTTGTAAATCCGCCTAAGATACCAGTGGTGAGAAAACTTTTTACATGTAAGGAAAAAAAGCTTGTGTACATAAAGTATGCAATGAGAACACCCATGATAAAACTTCCAATAAGATTGACACCAAGCGTTCCAAAAGGGAGTTCATGAGGAACTCTTTGAGAGATGAGACCATTGACATAAGAACGTAGAACAGCGCCTATAAAACCGCCACTACCTATTGCTAGTATTGTTTGCCAGCTCATCATCATACACCTTTTGCATTGTAATTTTTAGATTATTCATCCACTCTTTATCCTCTTTATCGGCAATAAATGAATCTAAAAAGATCGCTTTTATCTTACGAGGTCTATAATAATATTTTTTGATGTTATAACAAGAAGCGGTTGCTATTAAGACAATAGGCTGAACACGTAGTGCATATTTGTCTGCTACAAGTTTTGCTCCTGGTTTAAAGGGAAGCATCTGGCCCGTTGAGCTTCGTGTACCCTCTGGAAAGATGGTTATTACTCTTCCCTCGTCAAGTCTCTCTTTGCTCGCTTTGAGAAGTTTGACTAAAGAACTTTTACTTTCTCTTTCTATAGGAATATCATTTGGCAGACGCAGAGTAAGACCAAAAAATGGGATATCAAAAAGCTCTTTTTTTGCAACCCATGCAAGATCCCGTTTAGATAAGAGTTCCACAACACCAATGTCAAGATCACTTTGATGATTGACTAAAAACATTTGAGTTTGAGGATTTTCAGTTCCTATCTTTTTATATGACCAAAATGTAAGAAGCTGAATAAACTTTGAAGCTATTTTTTGTGCATAAGGTTTGGGTACGATCTTGAAGATGGCTATCATCAAGGTCATACCGGTAAAGATTACAAGTGTCGCATATGCCCAACTAATTCGAGCAAGCATCTTCATTCTTTATCCATCCAATTTTATCACTGCTGAGTTTTACTTTTGTAAAGTTACCGCTTTCACCCTCGATCTCAAGGTTTTCTTGGCTTGTTGTTTTCTCAAAGATAGTTCCATTTGTTAGAGGGAGTAAGTATACACTTGATCCTTGTTTCACACACATGGAATCTGCAGGCTTCATGAGATAAACTAAATAAGCAATTGGAAGGATTAAAATTACGAGAAATTTGTATTTTTTCTTCCACATGATTAAAGCAAATAATATTAATAAGAAAATAATAGTAATTGCAAGTTTTAAACCCGTAAATTGTTGATCTTTTGGATCTAAATCACTCATCGTAGTTACTTTATCATCATCTACTATGATTGGAATTGATATTTTTTCAAATGTTTGGTTTTTGAGATTATAATATGTGAAATCAAAGCTTTGCACACCTTTTTTGATGATTGCATAGTAAGTGATTTTTGGACTCATAAAACTGTTGTCTATGGACTCAATACCTTGTTTCGTAACATCTTTCATCTTCATTCTACTGAGATCTGATCTTGTAGCTGTTGCTGTAAATAATACGATATTATTGTTTTTATCATAGCTTGTGATTTTATGAGTTAAAAGATTGAACTCTTCTGCAATGACATTTGAAAAGTCACTTCTTGGATTGAGTGTTATAACATTGAGAGTTTGTCCCTTTAATGTAGTCGTCGTAGGATAAGTGCCTTGCGCATCATCTGAAGCTGTTGCTACGATATTTGGAAGTGTTGCACTAGACCCAGTTACTTGAAAGTAGAAAGTATCATAAAAATAATTTCCCTCTTTTGTTTGAGTCGTTTTATCATCTATAAGAACAATATGACTACCATTTTCAAATGTAAATGAGATATCTTGATAATTTGAATCAGTAGAGAGTGATTTTATGGTAACAGCAAAAATTTCACCATGAATGATTTTATTTGGAACACTACTGTAAGAAAGGTACACTATTTGAGGTCCCGCTGGTTGTGTAGCAGCTACTGGTGGCGTATCTGCAACTGTATCAGTTGGAGTAGACTCAGCGCTGACATTATTATCTTCAGCAAAAGAGAATTGAAAAACAAGCAAAAATGCAAGAAGTAAACGTATCACGCGCTTAAAAAGCCCTCAAGCATTTTGACTCCATCATCACTTCCAAGTAATATTTCCATAGCACGTTCAGGGTGCGGCATAAGTCCAAATACATTTTTTTCTTTGTTACATATACCGGCAATAGAATCAACAGAACCATTCGGATTTGATATCTTACCTGTCGCATCAGTGTATTTTAAAAGGACTTGGTTATTTGTGTATAACTCTTCTAAGCCCTCAGCATCAATAAAATAGTTTCCATCATGATGCGCGATCGGAACATTGATAACATCATCAACTGAGAGTTTCTCCAAGAAAATATTATCATTTGCAACTACTTTAAGATTGTGATGACGAGAGATGAAATGTAAACTTTCATTTCTTTTGAGTGCGCCTGGAAGAAGTCTTGCTTCTGTTAAAACCTGAAAACCATTACAGATTCCAAGAACTTTTCCACCATTATTTGCATACTCTTTGACTGCTTTCATAATAGGTGAAAATTTTGCAATAGCACCACTTCTTAAGTAATCTCCATAGCTAAAGCCACCAGCAACAACTACAAGGTCTATATCCTCTGGAAGTGATTCCTCTTTGTGCCAGATAACCTGAGTTATAGCACCAAGTTTTTTAAATGCATAAACCGTGTCATATTCACAGTTTGTACCAGGAAACTGTAATACTGCTACTTTCATTTAATAAGCTCGATATCATAATCTTCGATAACAGTATTTGCAAGAAGATCTTCACACATTTGTGTAACATCTGCGCGAACTTTGTCATGATCATCACTGTCTATTTTTAAAATGATCTGTTTACCAACTCTGACATCTTTAATCCCCTCAAAATGAAGTGAATCAAGTGCATGATGTACCGCTTTTCCTTGAGAATCAAGAACGCCGTTTTTAAGTGAAATATTTACTATTGCTGTCATTATTATTTTCCTAATATTCTATTTAAAACTTCTTCATAAGCCATTTTAAGTCCGCCTAAACCTTGACGAAAACGGTCTTTATCCATCTTCTCACCTGTAGTCATATCCCAAAAACGGCAGTTATCAGGAGAAATTTCATCTACGAGGATGATATTTCCACTGCTGTCTTTTCCAAATTCAAGTTTGAAATCTACAAGATTTAAACCTTTGTCTGCAAAATAAGGGCGTAAAATATCGTTGATCTCTCTTGCCATACGGCGGATTTTATCAAGCTCATCTTGGTACTTGACAAGACCTAAGATAAGAGCATGTTGGTCGTTGAGTTTTGGATCACCAAGCTCATCGTTTTTGTAGTCAAACTCAACTAAAGTAAAAGGTAAAACCATGCCATCAGTAAGTCCAAGATTTTTGCTCAAACTACCAGTTGCAATATTGCGAACAATAACTTCGATCAAAATAACATCTACTTTTTTATGAAGCATGTGATTGTCATCAAGCATCTTTACAAAGTGAGTTGGAATCCCTTTAGAATCTAAAAGTTTAAAAAGCTCTGTTGAGATCTTATTATTGAGAGCTCCTTTTCCAGCTTCACTTGCTTTTTTAAGACCGTTAAATGCAGTTAGGTCATCCTTGAATTCAGAAATTACTAACTCTTTGTCGTCTGTTAAGTAAAGTTTTTTAGCTTTTCCTTCGTAAAGAAGTTCGCGTTTTTCCATTGTGTTTATCCTTTTGTTATGATGAGTGCTTTGATGATGCCAAAAGCCTCTTTAAGTTGTAAATCTTTGAACATTTGCTCTTTTGTAATGACTTTATCGTCTTTATCTTTCTCTTTTGTTTTGTCTGCTTTTCCGGCATCTTTTTGAAGCTCTTTTTCAAGATGTTGTTTCAAATCAGCTTCTTTGATCATAAAGTCATTATTGTCATCTGTTTTGATTACGCCTTCGTTGACTTCAATATCAGGGGTAACACCTACAGCTTGAATAGTGCGTCCGCTTGGAAGGTAATATCTAGCGATTGTAAGCTTGATCGCTTCATCTTCAGAGATAGGAAGGACAACTTGAACACTTCCTTTTCCAAAACTTTTTGTACCCACTAAAACTGCACGTTTATGGTCTTGAAGTGCACCAGAGACGATTTCAGAAGCACTTGCACTTCCGCCGTTGATAAGAACAACCATAGGCATTTTTGTCATAGTTGCAGCTGTAGTAGCATCGTACTCTTTGTCTTCAGTTTTTGTGCGTCCTTTTTGTGAGACGATAATTCCTTTATCCACAAAAAGATCTACAAGTCCAACAGCCTGATCTAAAAGTCCGCCAGGGTTGTTGCGAAGATCTAGGATGATCCCTTTATCTTTATTTTTATATTGGTTTATAGCTTTTTTAACCCCTTCAACTACCTTCTTGTCAAAACTTGTAATTCTTATATAAAGGATAGAATCATCGATCTGTTTTGTGTAAACAGATTGGATATCAATCTTACCTCTTATGATATGAAAATGAAGCGGTTTTGTTTCACTTTTTCTTACAACAGTGATATCAATAGGTGTTCCAATCTCTCCACGCATAACGGAAACAGCGTCATCGATTGTCATGCTAAGCGTCGATTTATCGTTGATTTTTAAGATAATATCTTCAGCTTTCAATCCAGCTTTATCCGCAGGAGTTCCCTCTAGCGGTGCGATAACAGTGAGCGCTCCATCTTTCATACCAACGGTAATCCCAAGTCCGCCGAACTCTCCGTCTGTTTGGACTTTTAAGCTCTCAAAACTTTTTTTATTCATAAATGCAGAGTGTGCATCAAGGTTGGTCATCATCCCCTGAAGAGACTTATCTATAAGCTCTTGAAGTGTGACATCATCGACATTGTATTGCTCGACAATACTTAAAACCTTTGTAAATTTTGCTAATGCTTCAAGCCTTGAAGCTTCAGTAACAGGTTTTTGGATAACTTTAGGCGGTGTTGCTGCAAAAAGAGATGGTGAAAAAAAGAGACTGATTGCCGTCGCGGTTGTAATAAAACCAAGGGTAATGAATTTTTTATTAAGCATAATCTACCTAGTGAATGTTAAATTTTAAAGTTGGATATTATACTTAAAACTCATTTACATAACAATAAATTTATAGAAGCATTTTTGAATAAAAAATATGGTTGTTGAGATAGACTAAGATAACTTGACAATGATAGACTCAATTTGATATAATTTTTCATCTTTAAAACAAAGGCAGAATCAATGAATAATATTTTTGAAAAACTTACACATAATATGAGTGAAGCGATAGAGTCTTCACTCTCTTTAGCTTTACACAATAAAAACATGGAAGTCGATCCAACTCACTTCTTATGGGCGCAACTAACAAATACAAATTCAGTTTTGAATCAGGCATTTAACAAAATGAACATTGATAAAACTGCCATAGAACTTGATATAAAAAGTATGGCAAACAGGTTTCCTACCTCTTCATCGGTGAGCAAAGAAAATATCAAACTCTCTAAAAAGTTTGTAGATTCTTTGCAACGCGGTGCTGGGGAAATGACAAAAAATGGAGATACATTTTTAGCCGTTGACAGCTACATCATTGCAAATTTAAAAGAATCTCCATTTAACGAGATCATCGGAAAATATGTCAATATAGTTGATTTGACAAAAACACTTGAGTCGTTTCGCGGTGGTCAAAAAATAGACTCTCAAACGGGAGATGAAAATCTTGAAGCACTTTCAAAATATGGTATTGATCTTACAAAACAGGCGGCTGAAGGAAAACTTTCTCCTGTAATCGGACGAGACGAAGAGATCAACCGTACTATGCAAATTTTGATCCGTAAAACGAAAAATAATCCTATCCTTTTGGGTGAACCGGGAGTTGGTAAAACTGCTCTTGTCGAAGGCTTGGCGCAACGGATATATAACAAAGAAGTGCCTTTGTCTTTACAAAATAAACGTGTCATCGCCCTTGATATGAGTGCACTAATTGCTGGTGCAAAATATCGTGGAGAGTTTGAAGATAGATTGAAATCTGTCATTGATGAAGTGAAGAAAAATACGAATATCATCCTTTTTATAGATGAGATTCATACGATTATTGGTGCGGGGGCAAGTGAGGGAAGTATGGATGCGGCAAACATCTTAAAACCTGCTCTTGCACGTGGAGAACTTCGCACTATTGGTGCTACGACACTCAAAGAGTATAGAAAGTATTTTGAAAAAGATGCGGCACTTCAAAGACGTTTTCAACCCGTTCGTGTGGATGAACCAAGTGTCAATCAGGCTTTACAGATACTTCGAGGAATCAAAGAAAATCTTGAGACATTCCATAATATAACGATTACAGATTCAGCACTCGTGGCAGCTGCAAAGCTAAGTGAACGCTACATTACAGATAGATTTTTGCCAGATAAAGCGATTGACCTCATTGATGAAGCGGCGGCTGAACTTAAAATGCAAATAGAGAGTGAACCAAATGCGCTGGCTTTTATAAAAAGAAAGATTCAAGAGTTAAATGTAGAAAGAGAAGCTCTTAAAATGGAGGAATCTATAAGTAATACAAAAAGAATTGAAGAGATTGCTAAAGAGCTTGCGGACGCTGAAGAGGAAAAACGTGCTCTAGAATCGCAGTTTAATCACGAAAAAGCAATCTTTGAAAAGATCGCGAGCATCAAATCTGATGTCGAAGCTAAAAAGCGTGAAGCAGAACATGCTAAAAACAGTGGTGATTATAATAAAGCCGCAGAGATCGAATATGGCATAGTTCCAAAACTCTTAGAAGAGGAAGATTTGCTTCAAGAGAAGTGGAAAGAGATGCAAAAGGAAGGTACACTACTTAAAAATAGTGTGGACGAGGATGCAATCGCTTCTATCGTCAGTAGATGGACGGGAATTCCTGTGAGTAAGATGCTTCAAAGTGAGAAAGAAAAGATCTTACATGTAGAGGATGAGCTCAATATCTCTGTAATTGGTCAAGAACGTGCAACGCATGCTGTGGCTCGTGCTATAAAAAGAAACAAAGCTGGATTGAGTGATAAAAACAGACCAATAGGAAGTTTTCTTTTCCTTGGGCCAACGGGTGTAGGAAAAACGCAAACAGCGAAAACATTGGCAAAGTTTCTCTTTGATACAGAAGAGGCAATGGTAAGAATCGATATGAGTGAGTATATGGAGAAACACGCCGTTTCCCGTCTTGTCGGTGCACCTCCAGGATATGTCGGATATGATGAGGGTGGACAGCTCACTGAAGCAGTACGCCGTAAACCTTACAGTGTAATACTTTTAGATGAAGTGGAAAAAGCGCATCCAGATGTGTTTAATATCTTGCTTCAGGTACTTGATGATGGGCGTTTAACAGATAATAAAGGTGTAACGGTAGATTTTACAAATACGATTATCATTATGACAAGTAATATCGCAAGTGACAAGATTATGTCGCTTAACAGCGAATATGACAAGATGCGTGATGCTGTAATGGGTGAACTTAAACTTGCGTTTAAACCAGAGTTTTTAAATAGACTCGATGATATTATCATCTTTAATCCACTTGGAAGTGATCAGATTAAAGGAATTGTCGATCTTTTCTTCAATGAAATCGTTAAAAAAGTGAAAGAGCGAGATATTACAATTACGCTCAGTGATGCGGCAAAAGAGTTGATTGCAGAAGCTGGATTTGATCCTGTATATGGAGCAAGACCACTCAAACGTGCACTTTATGAAATAGTCGAAGATAGACTTGCTGATCTTATTTTAGGTGGCGAGATAGAAGAGGGTTCAAGTGTATTATTTGATGCAGATGGCGATGAGATCAAAGTCACTGTTTCGTAAATAAAGAAATGGTTATAATTTTTTCATGAAAATAATAACGTTAATACTCACAGCTTATATTTCTTTATTGGCATGTACAGGTGATTGTCTTACATGCCATCCCAAACTCGTTCCAACTATCAACACTGATGTAAGACACAAGCCAATGCTTACATGTATTAAATGTCATTCTGCAAATCCTGCAAAGATGGCGGATTGCGGAAGTGATTGTTTTGCCTGTCACAGTATTGAAAAAATCGAGAAACCAAATATAGCTGAACATAAAGTGATACGTGGATGTCGTGATTGCCATATGAAACTCAATGAACAGCTTCTTTCTGCACCGCCACAGCAGTCCCACGAACAACCACTAAGAGAGTTTTTAAAGCTTTAAGCGTAGATCTCTTTTGTGAGTTTGTCAAACTGCTTCAATGTCTTATCGAAAATATTTTTCTTTTGATCAAAAATTTTAGAAGTATCATTTGAATATTAATAGAAGGCTTACTTAACCCTTATTTAAGTAAGATTTTTGTAAAATTCCAGACTTAAAATTTCAAAAGAGGATTTGGCATGAAAAGAACATACCAACCCCATAAGACGCCACGTAAGCGTACTCATGGTTTTAGAGCTCGTATGGCTACAAAAAACGGCCGTAAAATAATTAACGCACGTCGCGCTAAAGGTCGTAAATCATTGACAGTTTAAGTCAATTTTCATTATTGAAACAACATAAAGAGTTTCAATACGTATATAACAAAGGTAAAAATGCACACTCAAGCAGTGTGGTACTTTTTTACCTTCCTGCTAATGGAGTCAAGAGAGTAGGATTCACAGCTACCAAGAAGATTGGTAACGCGGTGATTCGGAATCGGTCTAAACGAAGATTTAGAGCTCTTTTTAGTGAATTTTCATCTCTTTTAAATGATGGCACTTATATTTTTGTCGCCAAAGTCGCACTCAAAGAAACTTCCTATCTTTCACTTCAAAACGATTTCAAAAAAGTTCTTACAAAAGCTGGTGTATTACACAATGATTAAAAAACTTTTTCTCTCTTTTTTAGGTTTATATCAAAGATTTTTCACACTTCTTGGTTATGGAAGTTGCAGATATTACCCAACTTGCAGTGAATATGCAAAATGGGAGTTTGAAAATAACAACATTTCAAGTGCTTTTTACCACACTTTGACTAGAATACTCCGTTGCAATCAACTTTTTGATGGTGGTATAGAGTATCCTCTCTTGGATAAACTAAGATGTAAGCCCCACAAATTAGAACTTGGTGCTATAAAGTATTGGATGGTTCCAAATAAAAAAAACCGCTTTTATATAATTAAAAATTTTGCTTTTAAAGGGTAAATGTGTTTGAGAAATTAACTTCAAATCAGAGATTGTTGGTAGCTGTCGGGCTATCGTTTGTATTTTTTATAGGTTATACAACAATATTTCCACCAAAACCAACCTTGGCGGAAAATAATGTAACAAAAGAGGCAGATGCCACCCCCGCAGTTGCACAAGAAAAGTCACCAGTTGTGTCAGACTCGTCTGTTAAGCTTGATAATAGTTTGAGTACAGGAAATAAAGTAGGCTTGGTAACTGTAAAATCAGATGATTTTACTATGACTATAGATACTTTAGGACGTATTTCTTCACATATTATGTTACAAAAAAAATACGATAAAGCGGAAGGGCAACACGCTGAACTTATAGATTCAGAGAGTGTAAAACCCCTTTTAGTAAGATTTGCAGATAACAGTTTAAATGAAGAAGCTGTTAAGGTTCCTTATATTGCTGATGTTGCAACCTTAACACTTGGTGACAAACCTCAAAGTGTTGTTTTAACACAAACACTTTCTAAACTTACAGTTACAAAAACTTTTACATTTTATAAAGATGGTCATTATGATGCAAAAGTTGCATTGTCAAATGATGCACGTTATTATTTAGATCTTGGACAACGTCCAAAAATTGAAAAGAAAATGATGACGGTTGCCGGGGCTATGGTTTACTATGGTGATGGAAAAACTACGATTTTTAAAGATGGTGATGTAGAAGGGCGTTCAACTTTTACTGATGTTCACCTTATCTCTGCATTTGATCAATATTTTGCAAATATTCTTTATGGATTTGATAAAAAGCTCAATGTTTTAGTTGATCGTGATAAAAATGGAGATCCTCGTACCTATATTGATGCACCTCGTGAAATTACACTTCATGGTTATATTGGAGCAAAAACATATACGACTCTTAAATCAATTGATCCGGTTTTAGTCAATGCTATAGAATATGGCTGGTTTACTTTTGCTTCACGTCCACTTTTTGCTGTTTTAGCATGGTTAGATTCTATTTTTGGCAACTGGGGATGGGCTATTATTGGTCTTACTGCTTTGGTTCGCATGGTTTTATATCCTTTGACATACAAAGGTATGGTATCTATGCAAAAAATGAAGCAGATATCACCTAAGATTAAAGAGCTGCAAGCAAAATATAAAGGCGATCCGCAACGCACAAATGCGGCTGTTATGGAGATGTACAAAAAACATGGAGCAAATCCTCTTGGTGGTTGTTTGCCGATGGTTTTACAAATTCCAGTATTCTTTGCGATGTACCGCGTATTTTTAAATGCTCCTGAACTTCAAGGTGCACCTTGGATATTATGGGTTCAAGATCTTTCTCGTATGGATCATCTGTTCATTTTACCAATACTTATGGGTGCAACGATGTACTATCAACAAAAAATTACACCTAGTAATTTTACAGATCCATTGCAAGAAAAAGTGTTTAAATTTTTACCGGTAATCTTTACATTCTTCTTTGTAACATTCCCTTCAGGTCTTGTTCTGTACTGGTTTATTAACAACTTATTTTCAATCGGTCAGCAGTTTATAGTAAATAAACAGTTTGAAAAAGCTCCTGTAATTAGTGATGAAAAGCAATTGGAGAAGACAGATGATAAAAATTGAATCAGCTAATCTGCAAGATGCTTATGAAAAAGCAGCCCTGCATTACAGCTGCTCTGTCACAGAACTTCAAGTAGAAGTTCTGCAACATCCAAATTCTGGTTTTTTAGGTTTTTTTAAAAAATCTGCCATTATCGTTGCTTCATGCAAAAAAGATTTTCAAAAACAAGAAGTAAAAGTTGAAGTGGAACCTATAGTAAAACCTGAAATAAAGCAAGAAATAAAACAAGAACCTCTCAAAGAAAAATTTCATAAACCTTTATATGCAGAAGAGAAAAAGAGTGAAAAGATTGAACCTTCTGCTAAACAAAATCGAGCCCCAGAACAAAAAATCCTTAATGACACTATTTTGCCAACATCATTTGTAAGTGATCAAGATGATGAGTATTTAGAAGAGGAACTCACAAGCGAACAATATAAAGAGAGTTATAAAAATGAGTTTGATAAAAACTATTTTTATGATGAAAAAGAGGACGCAGATGAGTATTCTTCAGAGGAGATCGTTCTTACTGTAAAAGCTGAAATCAATAAACTTTTTCAACTTATCTGCTTTGATATTGATGCCATCGATGTGAAGCTTTATGATGAGTCTACACTTTTAGTAGAAATATCTGGCGAAGATTCGGCTCTTTTAATTGGCAAAGAGGGATACAGATATAAAGCTCTTTCTTATATGATTTTTAACTGGATCAATTCAAAATACCAGTTACAGCTTCGTCTTGAGATCGCAGAGTTTTTGAAAAATCAAGAAGAATCTGTTTCTCGTTACCTTATCGGTGTATGTGAAACTATCGAGAGAGAAGGGCGCGCACAAACAAAGATTCTTGATGGCGTTCTTGTACAGATAGCTTTGAAACAACTTCGTGAAACTTACCCAGATAAATATGTTGCTATTCGCTCAACGAGAGACGGCCTTAAATTTATCATTATCAACGATTACAACGGATATTAATATGCAAGATACCATCAGTGCTGTTGCAACAGCACATGGGATAGGTTCTATCAGTATTGTAAGAATCAGCGGTGATAAAGCCTTTGATATTGCAAAACAACTTTCTCATAAGTCTGATTTTAAAGTCAGATATGCAACCCTCACTCCTATTTACAATCAAAAGAATGAACTCCTTGATGAAGCAATCATTATTTATTTTCAAGGACCTCAAAGTTTTACAGCAGAAGATGTTGTCGAGATACAGTGTCATGGGGGATTTATCGTTGCTGAGCTTATCTTAAAAGCTACGCTGGAAGCAGGTGCAAGACTAGCAAATCCTGGAGAATTTAGCAAACGTGCATTTTTTAATGGGCGTATAGATTTGAGTGAAGCAGAAGCGATCTCTAAGCTCATCGAAGCAAAAAGTGAAGATGCGGCAAAGATACTTGCAACACAGATGATGGGTTCTTTAAAACATTATGTCGAAGAGGTTCGAGATGAGATGCTTCACATCTTAGCGTACTCAGAAGTGAGTATCGATTATGCCGAAGAGGATTTACCTCAGGATTTAGTTAATCAAATTATTTCAAAGCTCGATGTTTTACATGTAAGACTTTCTCGAACATTAAAAGCTAGTGAATCAAGACAAGGTTTGATGCAAGGATTTAAAGTTTCCATAATCGGAAAGCCTAATGTCGGCAAAAGTTCACTTTTAAATATGTTGCTACACTATAACCGCGCGATTGTGAGTGAGATCGCAGGAACGACGCGTGATACGATAGAAGAGCAGATTAAGATTGGCACGCATTTGATCCGTATTATTGACACCGCAGGGATACGTGATGCGAGTGATGAGATCGAGCGCATCGGCATAGAACGCTCCATTGAAGCGATTGAAAAAAGTGATATCGTCGTTGCACTTTTTGATAATTCAAGAGAATCTGATACTGAAGATGATGTGATTTTAGAATGGCTTGAAAAGTATCAAGATACAAAAGAGTTGATTGTTATTTTGAACAAAGCTGATTTGTCCTCTAAGTTTGATGTGTCAAAACTAAAAAATTATGATTATCTAGAGCAAAATTCTAAAGAGAGTGCCCAAATACTGGTAGAAAAATTGGAAAAAATCATCGATACAAATAACTCTTCTGACGAGATGATGTTGATTTCCCTTCGTCAAAGTGAAGCTGTTAAAAAAGCTCTGAGCGCTATCACAGAGTCAAAAGAACCACTTGTTGATGGAGAGTTGGAGATATTTTCTTTTCATGTCATAGAAGCCATTAATGCGATGAGCTCCATTACTAGACCTTTTGAGAACGATGAGATGCTTGACAAGATGTTTGGCAGTTTCTGTCTGGGCAAATAATTTGAAATTTATATGTATTGATCTTGGTTTAAAACGTATTGGGCTTGCATACTCACCTGATGGAAAGATGGTTTCTCCTCTTGAAGCAGTAGAAAGAAAAAATCGCGATCAGGCTTCAAAAGCTGTAAAAGCAGTTATTGATGAATGGGGAGCTGATGCAGTCGTTGTCGGTATTCCTATGGGTGGAAGCTCTGAAGATGAGATGCGTCGCCGCGTGGCACATTTTATGAATCTTGTTGATTTTAAAGGTGAAGTTTTTTATCAAGATGAGAGTAACTCTTCTCTTGAAGCCGAAGCTCTCATGAAGGGACAGATAAGATATAAAAGAGATGGAAGAATAGACTCCATCTCGGCTATGATTATTTTAGAAAGATTTTTAAGTAAAAAACCTACAGCACTTTAAAATACATCGCTGCATCTTTTTCATCGCTGTTAAGTGAATCTGGTGCATAATCTTCATCATTTTCTATGAGATCTTTGATTTGCCCTTGAGCATATTTATATGCTATTTCATACGCTCCTTTATCATCAGAGATAAATCCCAAACCACTAAATTGGTAAGGTTCGGCGCGCTCAATACATAATAATGTTCCATCGCAATCTGCTTCTATGAGATCAACAAGCGTTCTGTATTGGATATTGAACTCTGTTGCATGCCAGCCTAGATCTTCTAGTTCTTTGCTAGAAAACTCTGAAATCCCATCTCCCGTTGTATCATCATAAGAAGCGCGAAGAACATTGAGTTTTATGATACTTTGCCATGCTGGAGCGGCTTTTATCAATATACGATCATCATCTACGACCACTTTAAGATCCTTGCCTAAAACAGTTTCAAGGTTGAGAGGTTTTGGTATGGCAATACCCATATTTGGAGCTTTTGTATGCACACCTTCATAAATAAGCATCTCATTGTTTGCAAAAGGGGGAAACACTATTTGTCCGTGAATATTGATTCCAAATGTTTTTGCCAAGTTGATTGCACTTAGAAGATCGCTTTTATTTACC
>CAISHH010000045.1 GCA_903885085.1 uncultured Campylobacterales bacterium | reverse complement strand
CATAACGCCTGTTCCGATATGATTATTTGCTTCTACGGTGCTTAGTCCGCCTATGATGACACGTTCTTGACATGTGACATTTTCATAGAGTCTTACAGCATTTGTTAAAACACAGTTGTTTGCTATTTTAACACCGCTCATGATCTGAACATAAGCCATGATGAAGTTATCGTTACTGATATCTATATTTTGCTCATCTTCGCTCTCTTGAGTACCGATCTGTGCAAACTCACGTACATGTGTTTTAGCACCGATACGGATAGTAGAGTTTTCATGTCCGATAGTTGCAAAACTAAAGATTTTTACACCCTCTTCGATAGTTGTTTTGCCTTTGATAATAACATTTGAAGCGATATTGACTCCAGAAGCGATAACCGTATCTTTACCGATAAAACAAAAAGGTCCAATGATGACACCATCAGCAATTGACGCGCCATCTTCAATGATTGTAGTTTTATCTATCATGATTGTATTGCTATTTTTAAAGTGATGATACTGTCTTGTATAGTTGCCAAAGAACCACGTTCGCCAGTTTCTAAGTAAGAGATAAACATCTCAAGTTCTTTGATAAGCGGTTCATCTTTTTTTATGTGACATCCACGAACAACGTAAGAGTTGTTTGTGCTAAAAGCTGAGTATTCTGTAAGACTTTGAGCGATAAGATCAGCTTCAAAGTAAGAGTCTTGACATGCCACTTCGATACAGCGTTTTTTAAATGGAGTAAGCCAGTTTGTCGTGATATTTGCGATGACAGAATCGGTAAGTTCAAAGCTCAAAACTGCATTGTCTTCATGATGATTGTGGATTTTTCTTGATTTAAAAATTGCTTGATCCAAGATATCTTTATGTGTGATAAAACGGATAAGGTCGATATCGTGAACAGAAAGGTCTGTGAGGACTCCGACATCTGCGATACGTGGAGGAAACGGCCCGACACGGGTAATGGCAACTGAAAAGATCTCTTTGCCTTCTAGCTCATTTTTCAAAGCTTGTACGACAGGATTAAAACGCTCAACATGCCCGACACAGCTTTTAATTCCAGCAGCTTCTACAGCTCTTAAAATCTCTTTTGCATCTTCAACAGTTGAAGCAGCCGGTTTTTCTATAAAGATATGTACACCTTTAGCCGCACATTTTAAAGCCACATCTTTATGTAAAAAAGTAGGAACAGCGATGATGACAGCATCAGGTTTTGCAGTGTCAAGCATCTCATTTACATCATGAAAAAAAGGCTCGTTGTATGGGTCATTTTGTACGACGTCACAAAGTGCGCAGACATCGACACCATCAAGCATACTTAAAATGCGGTAATGGTTTTTTCCCATTGCTCCAAGACCGATAATTGCTACTTTTGTCATACTTATCCTTTTATCGCTTTTACTATAAATTCTTGTTGTTCATTTGTAAGATATGGACTCATAGGAAGTGACATGATCTCCTCTGAAACTCTCTCAGAGATAGGAAAATCACCCGCTTTGTATCCAAGATAGATAAACGCTTCTTGAAGATGTAGAGGCATCGGATAATGTACAGCTGTTGGGATCGCTTGCTCACTAAGTTTTGCAACCATTGATGCTCTGTCTTTTACGCGTACTGAGTATTGAGCGTAGACACTAGTGTTTTCATTTTCTATAAATGGAGTCACAATATCAGCATCAGCGAGAAGTGCAGAGTATCTTTGACCAATCTCTTGGCGTAGTTTGACCTCTTTGTCAAAATGGCGAAGTTTTACATCTAAAATAGCCGCTTGGAGGGCATCTAAACGACCGTTGATACCCACATATTTGTGTTTATATCTCTCATTTTGTCCATGATTTAACAGCATTCTCATTTTACTTGCAAGGAAATCATCATCTGTGAAAATTGCTCCGCCGTCTCCGTAAGCTCCAAGAGGCTTTGATGGGAAAAAGCTTGTACAGCCTATCGCAGACAGTGCGCAAGACTTTTTGCCTTTATACTCAGCTCCAAAGCTTTGACATGCATCTTCGATAACTACAAGATTGTGTTTATCTGCAATAGCGTTGATCGCATCCATATCTGCACACTGACCGTAAAGTGATACTGGAATAATTGCTTTTGTGTTTTTAGTGATGAGCGCTTCGATGCGAGTTGGATCAATATTATAAGTTTTTTCATCAATATCAACAAAGACAGGTTTTGCACCCAAAAATGCGATCACTTCAGCAGTCGCGATGAAAGTAAAAGGAGTTGTAATGATTTCATCACCTGCTTTGATGTCAAGTGCCATAAGAGCGAGTAAAAGTGCGTCTGTTCCACTACTACAGCCGATAGCGTGTTTTACACCGGTAAAAGCTGCAAGATTTTTCTCTAAACTATCAAGTTTTGGGCCGCCGATGAATCCTGCACTTGCAAAAACTTCGCTTACTTCTTTGTCTATCTCTGTTTTATACTCTTGATATTGTGCTTGTAAATCTATAAAATTAATCTTCATTATTTGTCCTCTATGATGGCTGCAACGGTTTTTGAACTTCCGTGGCTTAGGTAATTTCGTAACTCTTTTGAATTGTTTAAAAACTTCTCTCTGTCAAACTTTTGGTAAGCTTCAAAAAGGTTTTGGGCTGTGACATCTTTTTGAATAAACTCAGGATGCAAAGCCTCGCCTTTGAACTTGTCAAACATAATGTTGCTAAGTCCTATATAGTCCAGTTTTACAAGACGGCTGGCTATAAAATAGTCAAGCGGTTTTGCGATGTAACTAAGAATAAAAGGGACTCCGATGAGTGCGGCTTCTAAAGTAGCCGTTCCGCTACAGATAAAAGCAAAGTCACATTCATGTAAAGTTTGATGTGCGTCGTAAACAATTTTAAATTCTGATAGGGTACCGTAAACTTCATTTAACTCTTCTTTAGTGAACTGTTTTGGAACGATAATATACGCCTCACAGTCGAGCTTTTTGCGAAGTTCTGTAAAAATCGGCATAAGTTTTTTGATCTCGCCTCGTCGGCTTCCGGGCATGAAAGCTATTTTATTTGTATGTGTGACTTCCTCTTTAAACTCTTTTATCTCATCTAAAAGCGGATGACCGACATACGTGATGGGTGCATTTTTGGAATAATAGGCTTTTTCAAAAGGCAAAATCGAAGCGAGATGAGTGATGGTTTTTTCTAGCACTGGAATCCGCTTTTGTTTCCATGCCCAAGCTTGAGGAAGGATGTAATAAATAATTTCTTTATTGGGATATTTTTTACGTATTTTTTTGGCAAGAGGGAGATTAAATGCTGAGGAATCCATAAGGAGAATTTTGTCCGCATCTTTAGCTAATTCCAGCATTTCGTCGCTTAGTTTAAAAAAATATCGAAGTTTTTTGATGGCATCGACAAAGCCCATAATCGCCAAAGAGGAAAGGTCAACCAAAGGAGAACCAAGCTCTTTATCAAAAATTCCTATCAACTCGACATCTGAACTAAGTTCTTGTTTAAGGGCTTTTAAGTGGATATTTGAAGAGTGCTCTAAAGCGCTGATGAGAAGTTTCAAAGTTTAAACCTTTTTAGTTTATAATTTTGAAATTATATCTAAAAGGTGTTGTCCAAATGCTAATATCTAACGTAAAAATTTGCGATATTAACGGCGAAAGATTTGCCAATGTAGAGGTAGAAGAGGGCGTTATAACAAAGATTGAGGAGATAAGTGGTTCGGGTGAGGGCTCACTTTGTATTATCCCATCTTTGATCGATCTCAATGTCAGAGTAAAAGATGATGTTCTAAACTCTAAGAGAATCGAAGAACTCTCACGCAGCGCATCAAAAGGTGGCATAAAAGAGCTTGTCTTAAATCCTGAATCAACGCCAGCCATAGATGATGAGATTGTCTTAGAATTTGTACAAAACAATGAAATCCCAAAAGAGGGTGCAGATATTCACTGCTCGTTTAATACAATTAAAGTATCAGACGCGACTCTTAGCAACATCGCGATTTTGCTAAAAAAAGGTGCAGTTGCTCCTTTTATGAGTACGACTACACACAATAATCTTGCTATTAAAATCGCTGAATATGTCAAGATGTACAATGTCACACTTTTTTGTAGAGCAGAAGACAGAAGTCTTAGTAATATGGGCGTTATGACAGAGGGCGCGGTGAGTTCTCATCTAGGTCTTGCAGGGATTCCAGCCATTGGAGAGCTCTTACATGTAAGCCGTATGATTGAACTTGCACGTTATTATGGGATCAAAGTTTTGTTTAAATCCATCGCAAATCCGCGATCTATTGAGATGATCTCTAAGGCTAAAAAAGAGGGTATGGATGTGAGATGTGAGGTAAGTATTCATCATTTATTACACTCTGATGAGCTCTGTGAAAACTTTAATACAACAGCAAAAATCTACCCTCCGCTTGCAACAATTGAAGATATGAGACTCATGCAAGAAGCTTTGAGAAATGGTGAGATAGATATACTCACAACTCTGCATCAGCCATCTTCACCTGTAAACAAAGAAGTTGCATTTTTTGATGCATCGTACGGATGTGAAGCGATAGAAGAAGCGCTTCCTCTGTATTACACAAAACTCGTAAAATCGGGATTTTTAAGTATGAGTGATTTTATTCGTTTATGTGTTAAAAATCCTGCCAAAGCGATAGGAAAAGAAAGAGGAACGATTGAAGTAGGCACAAAAGATTTTGTTCTTTTTGACACTCAAAAAGCCTTACATGTAAGCAATAAACAATCTCTTTATAACGGCGAAGAACTCTTTGGTGTTATAAAAAATCTTGATGCAATTTAAAGAGTTGCTCCGTGACAAAAGTTGGAAACGACTTTTATCTGATGAGCTTAAAAAACCCTATATCAAAGAGCTTGAAGAGTTTTTAGAAGAGGAAAGAAAAGATTTTCTCATCTATCCTGCCGAGGAAAATATCTTCAACGCTTTTAATCTCACTTCTTTTGAAAATCTCAAAGTCGTCATTATCGGGCAAGATCCATATCACGGAGCCGCTCAAGCTCACGGGCTTGCTTTTAGTGTACTTGATGATACTCCACTTCCTCCATCTTTACGCAATATTTTTACAGAATATACAACTGACTTACATCTACCTATGCCTCTCTATGGGGATTTAAGCAAATGGGCGAAAGAAGGTGTTTTTTTAATTAATGCCGTTTTAACGGTCAGAGCAGGCGAACCTACTTCTCATAAAAATAGAGGCTGGGAAAAGTTTATAAAACGAGTTATTGAAATTATTAATGAAAAAAAAGAAAATATTGTTTTTATCCTTTGGGGTGCAGATGCGCACAAATATGCCTTGCTTCTTGATGAGCAAAAACATCTTATCTTAAGAGCACCACATCCATCTCCACTCTCTTCTTATCGCGGATTTTTCGGCTCAAAACCATTTTCAAAAACGAATGACTATCTTACATGTAACCATTTAAAACAGATCGATTGGCTTTTACGGAAAAACTAGTAATATATTAGTAATTTTTAGCTACTATCGTAATCAAATTTATGATTTGTGGGAATGAAACGCTTTGAAACTTTTAAATAACAGAGATCTTTCATATTGAATTCATCAACTAATCTTGTAGAGGTTTTACAGGAAAATTTTAAAGTCATTAATAATGACTTAAATCAGTATAAATTGATTTTAGATACTAGCGCCATTGTTTCCAAGACGGATCTCCAAGGGGCTATTACTTATGTCAATGATGAGTTTTGTAAAGCCAGCGGATATACAAGAGAAGAGCTTATAGGTAAAAAACATAGTATTATCAAACATCCAGATACATCCAAAGAAGTATTTAAAAAGATGTGGGAGACTATAGAAAATAAAAATATTTGGTCTTCAACAATCAAGAATCGTAGAAAAACTGGAGAGAGTTACTACGTTAAGACGGTTATTATGCCTCTTTTAGATGAATCTGAAAAAATTGTAGAGTATATAGCAGCTAGAATTGATGTTACTGAATTGATAAAAAAAGATAGAATCATTCAGGAGCATTTTGTAGATGAGCTTACCGGCCTCAAAACTAGAACCGCACTTTTAGATGACCTTCAAATAAAACCAAATAGTTATGCTTCTTTGATACTCATCAACATAGACAGATTCTCAGATATTAATGATTATTTTGGATATGAAACGGGCGATGAACTTTTAAAGGTATTTGCAAACAAACTTCAAAATGATCACAATACAGCATATAGAATAAGTGGGGATGAATTTGCACTTCTATGTGAACATGAACTCAACGATGATCGTAGAGATGAAATATCTTCAATGCTTATCGATCTTGAAACAAGTGAATATCAGCTTTTTGAAGAGAGTATCTCTATTTTTTTATCATGCGGAGTTTCTTATAGTAGAAAGAGTGAATTATATAAGCTTGCGCATATAGCTTTGAAAAAAAATAGAAATTCTAATGAAGCGGTTACTTATTATAATGATAATAAAGATCTTGAAGATAAAGTCAAAGAAAATCTTGATGTCATCTTGAGGATAAAAGAGGGGCTCAAACATGATAGATTTATCCCATTTTTTCAAGGCATAGTCGATAATAAAACAAAGAAGATCGTCAAATATGAATCACTCATTCGTTTGAAATGTGATGATGGAAAAGTTGAATCTCCATTTTTCTTCTTAGAACATGCAAAAAAGTCAAAACTCTATACAAAACTCACACAAGTTATGATTCAAAAAACTTTCGAAAAGTTTGCAGATCTTGAATATGAGTTTTCCATAAATCTACTTTTACAAGATATCGAGTCACCTAAAGTCATGAAATGTTTAGTTGATCATTTAGAAAAATTCCAGTGTGGAAAAAGAGTCGTTTTGGAGATAGTCGAGTCTGAGGGAATTTACAATTTTGACCTTGTTTCTAAGTTTATAACTATGGTTAAAAATTATGGATGTAAGATAGCAATCGATGATTTTGGAACAGGATATTCGAATTTTAGTTACTTAGCAAAACTTGATATTGATTATATAAAAATAGACGGTTCTTTAGTGAAAGATATTGACAAAGACCTCGCACAGATGGCAACTGTTGAAAGTATCTTGCATTTTGCAAAGAAGATGTGTATCAAAACAATTGCCGAATATGTAGAGAATGAAGTTATATGTAATATCTTATGCAGATTAGGTGTCGATTTTTCTCAAGGGTATTATTTTTCAAAGCCCCAAGAGGAGCTTATTTAGAGTTTTATCTGTTTGTGTAGCATTCTATTTTTTTCTGGATTTACAAGCTCTTTGATGATCTTTTCAACTGAAATTATAGAAAGAACCGCTTTGGAACCGTTATGTTGGGAGTGTTCAAGATTCCGTGTCAGCATCGGATAATTCCTAAAATTGTATCATAAATTTAAAGCGTCATCAAGCCGTCCTTCGAAATGGATGGCTAACTGAGAGATTGTCAAGCTCCAATTTCTAATAGGCATAGTCCATT
>CAISHH010000044.1 GCA_903885085.1 uncultured Campylobacterales bacterium | reverse complement strand
CCTCTTTGTCATGTCGTTTGGCATGACGCAGCACCATATCGGCATCAGTCAGAAGGTGTGTTGTCTTGATAACTTCTTGTGCTCCAGAAACAAGGTCTATTACCACCCCAATAGTCACTTTGATTATCACCGTGTTATTTTTTACGGAAAAAGGATATTTTTCGATATGGTCATGCAGTGATGTCGCTATCTCTTCACATGAATGGTTGCCGATGCAGCTTTTTTCACACATCAAAGCAAATTCATCCGCATAAATGCGGTATAGGGTTAAGCATTCCGGCATAAGACTGGAGGAGATACGCTCGCGCATCTCGACCAAGACATCATCGCCGGTTTCCGCGCCGTAAAAATCATTAATTTCCCCAAAACGATCTATATTGACAAGGATTAAAACAGGCTCCTTCATTAAAGCCAGATTTTCTAAAAGTTGTGTTCGATTTGGGAGCTGTGTCAATGAATCGGTGTATAGTTGATGGATAAGCTGCTCTTTTTGAGTGATAAGCTCTGTAATATCATGTCTTGTTGCGACAAACTCCACTATCTCCCCTTTTTCGTCCAAAATAGGGGTAATGGTTGCATCAGTATAATAAGGAGTTCCATCCTTTTTGATATTTTTTAAACTACCAGACCATATTTTTTTATCGAGAATGGTTTTCCACAGGAGGCGATAAACCTCTTGGGGAGTCTCTTTATCTCTGAGGATACGATGATTTTGCCCAATAATTTCTTTACACGTGTATCCCGTGGCTTTACAAAACTTATCATTCACATAGGTAATATTGCCATTTATATCCGTAATGGAAAGAATATCGCTGGCATCAACTGCCCTTTTGTAGCTTTTTAAAAAAGAAAATGACTGCTCGATTTTTTTGGTCATGTCGTTAAATGCGTGGGAAATATCAGCCATTTCATCATCCGTTGTGATGGGAACACGAACTACATACTCTCCCGCAGAGATTAGACGAGCTGCTCCCATCAATTCGTCAAGAACTCTAATAAATGCCAAATAAAATCCAACTGTAAAATAGATAATAGATGCCAATATGAACAAACCGACGATCTCTCCGATGATCATCTCTCGATCTAAATTGGTAAGCTTCTCGTTTAGTTGAGACTCAAGTGTAGCGGAAAAAGTATCGTAAGCTTTAAAATAGGTATCGATGGTATTGGTCGTATTTTTGAAGTAATGACTAGGGATGAGTGTCCAATGGTCCGTATTAAGAATTTGTGACGTAAAAATAATCGAAAACTTTTCTGTTTCTTGTTCTATGGTCGTAATAGAGGGTGTTATTGCATGACACATCTCAGGATGGCGTTCGCAGGCGACGATGCCGTCATGAAGGATACTGTCCAGATGAGAACGAACTTTTCCATAAAGGATTGTAGCCTCTTTTTTTTCATCAAAGGTCATGGACTGCTTTAAAATCACTCCCGTACCGATCGCTCGTCCCTCTCCGGTATACTGAATAAGAGCGGGAATATGATTGCTGAGTATATTAACGAGATAATAAATACTTAAGTCTGAATCATTGATCGTATAGGAAGCCTCACCAATGTGGCGCATTAGCAACAAAATCTTATCAATCAGTACCGTATGCATACGATAATTCTCATCTGCAGAGCGTTTCCAAAGTCCATTTTGGAGCTCCCAGTATTGAGTTCTGATATCTTTCCATTCTATGGCGACCGATAATGTTGGTAAGGGCATGGCATCTATTTTTTTTATTGCTGATTCGATAATTTTAAAGTTTTCTTCTATTTTTGCTTTGTAAGAGAGATCCCCTTGCTGTACAGCCATAGTCATTCCCCGCTCAAGCGGAATATACTCAAAAAAATACCTGACACTCTGTTGATAGGCTAATCCTGTCTGAAGTTTTTCGATGGAACGGGATTCACTTTCAACATGATTGTAGCCCAGATATAAAAATAGTACAAAGGGGAGAAAAAATACCGCTGTCGCCAAAGCAAGCTTTTTAGGGTATTTCATGCTGCTCATCATAGCCACAGCAGGAGAAAAAAGATTTGTTAAACGCACATAACATCCTTTATGGTAATGACAAAAAGAGATCACCAACTCTTTTAATGTTTTCAATTATAGTGTATAAATTCATAAAAAAATAGACTTTTATCAAGGAGTTCGCCCCTTTGAGAGGAGCGATGATTATTTTTCCGGATTTTTATTTTTTGAGCTTACTAGCCAATAGGAAACAGACAAACCTACGATAACGGCACCGATAATTAAGAGTTCTTCAGATTTTTCAGAAGATAGGGAATATATAAGAACTTTTCTTATAAGTGCGGCTAAAGCCAGCATAATGAAAGCGCCTATAGCAAAGCCTTTACCCTGAAGATGATTGATCTCTTCATGAATCAGCTCTATGGCTGCCCATAAAACCAACAAACTTCCAAGAACTGTCAAAATACCTTTTTCTATATCAGTCTCTGAAGTAAACAGTATATAAATATCATAACTAAATAAGCCGATAGCAAAAAAAGCGACTAGAGCCAAAGCTCCAGCAAGGAAAAAGTTGACATAAGAGTTAAATTTTTTGAGTCCTTGTAAAATTGTTTTTTCAAACTTCGATAAAGAGAGAAATTTACTTAACTCCTCTTCTCTATAAGAACTTGTAAGGACGTCAAGGTTCATATCTATGATCTTTTCAACAGCTTGAATCTCTTTGACATGTTGCTCTTTGTTATGAAAATTTCCTTCAATATTTTGTAAAACAAAAGTTCTGACAAAAGTAAAAGCAGAGTTTACAAAGTGTGTTGGCAGACCGATTTTTACATGTATTTCGCCAATTTTATAAAGATACATAAAATAAGACATATCGTAGTTTCCGCAAAATAGATTTATAAACCACTCTTTTATTTTTTTGCGATGATGAGCGATAATATCTTTATTTTTTAAAAACTGTGCCGTTGTTCCAAAACCCCATATATAATCATAAAATCCATCTATAAACTCATCTGAGAGTTTTTCCATTCTCGGCTGCAGATCCTTTAGTATCTGAGCTTCTTCGTCTGTAAATTTATAATGTGCTATTAAAGTGGTGTACTGTTGCATTGATGATCCTATAGCGATTTAAATGTGAAACTTTACCATAGAAGTATTCATTTATTTGATATTTGTAGGCAAAAGATAAGCTAGAGCGATGGATGATATAACAATGATGAGCCAAAGAGTAAGAATGATGCGATATCTCCATCGAACATTTTTTAAACCCATAAAATAATCTATCACAAGGTGCCCTTTGATAAATGTGGTTATAAGTAAAATACCGACCAACAGGGTATTTACTAATTTTAATTCTCCGAGCAGATAAGCAAAAATTGTCAAAATAATTAGAACTGCCCAAACACCTTCAACTGATCTTTTCATTTTGCTACCTTATGATATAAACAAGTGGAAAGAGTATGATCCAAAGCAAATCTACCAAATGCCAATATACGCCGCCGGTTTCTATGCCTCTGCTATCATCAGCGCTATAACCAGAAGTTCTCGTTCTTTGGCGAATATTAAACAAGATAACCGTACCTAAAGCGACATGCATGAAATGAAACATCGTTAAAAGAAGGTAAAACATAAAAAACGTGTTTGTACTTAAACTGAACCCTTGAGCAAATACAGCTGAAAATTCTAGGAGCTTATTGACTAAAAACATAAGACCCAAAAGTATGGCAGCTAAAAGCCATTTTGATGCTAAGTTGTTAGCAGATTGAATCTTTGCGCCTCTTGCATTTTTGACAGAATTTACAGCTTTAACTATAAAATAACTGCTTGTGATAAGGATCAACGTATCGATGAATCCTGCTGTTTGGTTGAGTTGTAATTGAGAATTGTTAAAAAGTGCGACATCTGCTCTTCTTGAAAACGCATAGCCAATAAACATCAAACCAAAAGTCACGAGTTCAATATAAATGACTATCCAAATAGCAAAATCACCCGGAGGGTAGGGTTCTTTTATACTAAGTGCTTTATTCATTATGCACTAAAATGTAAAGATAAGAGTTTTTGTAAAACTTCCAAAACATCCTCTTCATCACTAAGTGACTCAACGATGGAGTGCATACACGCCTGATGGGGATTAAAACCTTTAACCATCAGTTTTGCTGCATAAATCAAAAGTCTTGTTGATACCGCTTCTTGAATATCACTGTCACTGAGTCTGCGAATCTCTCCTGCGATATTGACAAGTTTTTGTGCTATTTCCTCGCTTACACCGCTTTCTTTAATGATAACAGCTTTTTCTATTGCAGGCTTAGGATAGGTAAAACTAAGAGATAAAAATCTCTGTTTTGTGCTTGGTTTCATCCCTTTGAGAACGTTTTGATATCCGGGATTATAAGAAACGACAAGCATAAAATCAGGGTGGGCTTCTATAACTTCGCCTGTTCTGTCTATGGGTAAAACCCGTCTATAATCTGCGAGTGAATGAAGAACAACGGTTGTATCTTTTCTTGCTTCTATAATCTCATCAAGATAGCAGATTCCGCCGTTTCTGACCGCTTTTGTGAGTGGACCGTCTTGCCAAAATGTACCATTTTCATCTATAAGGTGACGGCCAATTAAATCAGCGGCGCTTAAGTCATCATGACAAACTACAGTGTAAACATCGCGCGCCAATCTCTCGCCCATAGCCTCTATAAATCTGGTTTTCCCACATCCCGTAGGACCTTTTATAAGAACAGGTAAGTTCATACCAGCCGCAGCTTCAAAAAGTTCAATCTCATTTGATTGTGGTAAATAATAAGTTTTTGACATGTGTTTCCTTTATTTGGTTAAATTCATATAAATTTCTGTAACAACTTTTGGTAGTTTCTTCGCATCACGAATAACCGCATAAGAGTTTCTGCCAAAAAGATAGGGCAAATACTCTTTAGCTTCTATATCGATGGTGATACAAAAAGGAATAATTCCCTTTCGTTTTACCTCTTCAATAGCTTTTTTTGTATCTTCTATACCATATCTTCCATCATATCTATCAACATCATTTGGTTTGCCGTCGCTGAGAATTAAAAGCAGTTTATTGGCACTTTGCTGTTTTTCCAAAATCTTCGCACTCTCTCTAATAGCCGCACCTAAGCGGGTATAGTAACCTGGTTTGATAGTATCAATACGACCTCGAACCACATCGCTGTACTTTTCTTTAAAGTTTTTAACGATGTGAAAATTGACTTTTTTATTTCTAATGGATGAAAAAGCATAAATTCCAAAACTATCTTGTAACCTTTGAAGCGATTCGCAAAAAACCATCAGCGAATCTTTTATCATGTCTATAACTCGTATATCTTGCGTTATTCCCGATTCTGTTGAGAGAGAAATATCCGCTAAGATAAGCGTTGCCATATCTCGTGTCTTTTTCTTATAACTTTGAAAAAATCTTTGAGGATGATTCGAGCGGTTTTGATGTCCTTTATAATCTATCCAAGAATCAAGATTGATCTCATCTCCATAGGGTAAATTATCTATTTTTATACGATCAAGCTCCATTAAATCTAATTCTGCTTGAATCTGTTTCATCATCTTTTCAAGCCGTTTTGGCAGGGAAATTGGCTCTACATGTAAGGATATTTGCGGCTTTATACAAACATAGTTTTTTAAATAACTCTCTTTTTTATAATCCCATTCATCTCTAAAAAACCCTTTGCCAAGTGGATAATCCTCAACACTATTTGCAGAGATTATAATGAACCCCTAAAATCAAACCAGTAAAATCTATTTTTTAATTCCAAAACGCT
>CAISHH010000043.1 GCA_903885085.1 uncultured Campylobacterales bacterium | reverse complement strand
GATGTTTTGAGCTCACTAATAACAAAGGCAGGAATCACGACAGACAAAGGGACGGCATCAATATTTTTAGGATTTTCCAAATGGCGAATACGCACAAAAAGAGCCAAATCTTTTTCTCTAGTATTACGAATCATAAAGCTTTTAAAAGGCTTTGTTGATTTATCAAATGCCTCTTCATAACTTATCTGTTTTGCGATATAAGGCTTTATGCCTTCGTTATATGACTGCTGACCTATAGGTTCCATCACAAAATAAGTAAGGATCATAGCAAGCATAACCATCAACTGAGTCGGTGGAACTTGTTGTGTTCCAAGCGCTTGGCGTAAAAAACCAAAAACGATGACAAATCTTGTAAAAGTGGTCATCACAAGAACAAGACTCGGGGCCAAAAAGAGAATAGTTAAAGCAACCAAAACATTCAGTGAGCTTACAAGCTGTTGGGGAGTGTCTGGTGCGGAGAGTGAGAGATTCATGGTCGGGATTTCACCGCTTGCGCCATACACAGATGTTATAAGAAAAGTAATAAATAGAATAATTTTGATCATTGAGTCTCTGCAGTCTTGTTAAGTGTTTTTTTTGACTTATGATACCACAAACTTACTTAGCAGATTTATTAATCAACCGATTTTTAAGTATAATTTCAAAAATTTAACCATCTATGGAATAAAAAAATATGCTCAAAACTTTATACAAAAATCCAACTTCTTCAGCTTATCTTCTGATACTTTTCTTAGCAATTTTCAGCACGATATATAATGCTTTTTTACCTTTACATGGCGATGAAGCATATTATTGGATGTGGAGTAAGCATATTCAAATGGGATATTATGATCATCCTCCGATGATTGCATTTATGATTTATCTCACAAATTTTATATCTCAAAGTGAATGGGGTGTACGACTTGTAAACGTATTTAGTATGAGTATCTCCGCGCTTTATATCTTCAAACTCACCAAACTCATCTCTGATGAAAAAACAGCTCTCAACAGTGTTTTAATTTTCTTATCTGTCGCACTTACAAATGCCGGATTTATAATGACAACACCCGATTCGCCTCTTTCACTTTTTTGGACTATCACTTTATACTACACTTACCGAGCAATTTTTATAGGTGAAAAAAAAGATTTTCTTCTCACTGGGCTCTTCTTAGGCTTCATGATGCTTAGTAAATATACAGCGGTTTTATACATTGTTAGTGTACTATTATTTGTCATTTTAAAAAGACGTGATCTCTTTTTAAATCCTTACATGTACGCCACAATGCTACTCTCACTTCTTGTAGCTTCACCGATGATCTTTTGGAATTACCAGCATGAGTGGATTAGTTTTATGTTTCAATTAGCGCATGGAGCAAGTGAAGATGGAAAGCTTTATCCGCATCTTTTTTTCGAGTTTTTCGGCGGACAATTTGGAATTTATTCACCTGTATTTACGGCTTTACTTTTCTTCTTTTTGATCAAAGATAAGCTTTATTTTAAAGATAACAAACTCTTTTTTATTACTTTGAGTGTTGCTGTTACTCTGCTTTTCTTCTTTTACAAAAGTTTTTATTCTCGAATGATGCTCAATTATACAGCTCCAGCATACATTGGAGGAACTGTTCTTTTAGCCATCCTCATCACAAGATATGAACTCAAAAAAACATTTATTTGGGGACTTGGCATTGCTCTTTTATTGACCATCGCAGCGAGAATCGCATTTTTATTTTATCTACCATATATTCAAGAAAGAATGTATGGAAATAAAGAAGCGGTGCAACTTTTGGCAACATACGCACAAGAGGGAGACAGCTTTTACAGCGACCACCTCACGATGGCAGCTTATTTGAAATATTATCTTCCAAATCACCCTGAGAGCGATGTTGCGTACCCAACGAGATACAGCCAATATGATATGTGGAGAAAAAAAGATTATCTTAAAAATGGACTTTTTTTAGCAAGAGATGCAGAGGATCTGAGTTATCTAAAAACTATATATAAAAGTGTTGAACTACTTAACACACTTACAGTGCAAAGCGGACGTAACACGACAAAAAGCTTTTATATCTACCGTCTTACAGATCCAATCCATAATAATTAACAGTTTTTTAGATAAAATATCCCTCATTTTAGATTTTGGTTGTTAATGAAAAATATTTTAAAGCTGCTTATTACCGCTGCAATTTTCTACTATCTGTTTCAATATATAGATTTTTATGCCCTTGTCGCTGTTCTTGCAAAAAGCCATGGCGGCGATATCTTAGCTGCTCTTTTGCTTCAACTTGGAAGTACTTATCTTGCCGCTTACCGTTGGAGAGCTATCAGTAAACTCCTCGTATTTAACGAACCTCTCTCATTTTATGTCCAGAGTTATTTTAAAGGCAGTTTTTTCAATCAAGTCTTGCCAAGCAGCATCGGCGGAGATGCTGTTCGCGTTTTGGATCTTACAGCACTCGGCTATGAAAAAAAAGAGGCTTTTTATGGAGTTTTTGTTGATAGAGTCGTCGGACTTGTAGGACTTTTGGTATTGAACCTGATTTCGAGTATCTTCTTCTTCGGAACATTTCAAGCAGATTTTTCTTATCTTATTATTTTTATCTCTTTTTCTGGGATTGTCGGTTTTTCTTTGCTCTTTTTTCTCAACAAAATAGCTTTTTTACAAAACTATAAATTTTTAAACCTTTTTCACAGACTTGCAAACAGACTCAATACTTTATACGCTGATAAAAAAGTTTTACTCAAGCATATTGCTATCTCTGTGACTGTACATTTGCTTACCGTTATGGCGATCTACGCTATTGCACTAAGCATCGATGTGAAACTGAATTTTCAGACTTTTCTTATCGCTATTCCACCTGTATTTTTACTCATGATTGTCCCTCTTTCACTTGCTGGATGGGGAATTCGCGAGGGTGCGATGGTTGGGATATTGATGCTTGTGTATGAAGATAAAACCAAAATTTTGGCGATTTCTATCCTTTATGGGATATTACTCATCATCAGCGCCCTTCCCGGAGCATACTTCTGGATCAATGGCGTGACTAAAAAAACTCAAAAAATAGGATAATTTATGAATGTAGATATGATGCGAAAAGTGGATTATTATGTAGGTATTCCGCTTGCTTTTATTGGTACGATACTCGATAAAGGTTTCAATATTTTTCGTTCTTCTAAAATTGTAAAGCCAAAAAATGTACTCTTAATAGAACTCTCAGAGATGGGATCTGCAATCATCGTCGATCCAGCTATGAGAAAGCTCAAAGCAAATATAGAGGGTGAACTTTTCTTTGTTATCTTTAGTAAAAACAAGATTAGTCTTGACCTTCTTGGCACCGTAAAAAGCGAAAACATTTATATGCTCGATGAGAGTTCTATCGGCTCGTTAATCGTAAGTGCCTTCAAATTTATTTTCTGGTGTAGAAAAATGAAGATCGATTCTACAATTGATCTAGAACTTTTCTCACGCGTTACTGCACTTTTATCTTTCGTAAGTGGTGCAAAAAATCGTGTCGGATTTCATAGCTTCCATAACGAAGGACTTTACCGCGGAGATTTTTTAACGAAGAAAGTAGCCTACAATCCACACCAACATATTGCAAAAAGTTTTGTAGCGCTTGTGGATGCACTGCTCAATCCAAACGAAGAGATTCCATACACAAAACGCGTCATTCCTGATAGCGAAATCCAAATAGCAAAAGCCGTAATAGATCCAGCCGATGAAAAAGAAGTCTTAAATATCATCGCTTCAAAATATGAGGGGTTTGATCCAAATATCAATCCTGTTATTTTAGTCAATTCTAACGCCTCAGACTTGCTTCCTCAACGCAGATGGGATAGAAAAAATTATTGCGAAGTGATCAACAAGATTCTTTCATACAACGACAAAGCGATTGTTCTTCTCACGGGTGCACCTGCTGAGTTTGAGGGCGCGCAACTTTTAGCTGATTGTGTGAATGATAAAAGATGTATCAACTTTGCTAGTGGCGTGAAATTTTTACAGCTTCCGACACTTTACTCACTAAGCGCTTTTATGTTGACAAATGACTCAGGTCCAGCGCATTTTGCTTCCATCACAGATATGCATACTTTCGTTATTTTTGGCCCTGAAACTCCGGCTCTTTACGGCTCACTTGGACCAACAACGCCTATCTTTGCAGGAATGGCATGTAGCCCTTGTGTGAGCGCTTCAAACCATAGAAAAACCCCTTGTACAGACAATCAATGTATCCAAGTTATCACACCCGACTGGGTGTTTAACACGCTTAAATTTAAACTCGATGCACTTTCTCACTAAAGAGCATCGTCCGCTTCTTCTTTTCATCACATTTGTAGCCATTATACGGTTCATTTTGTCCTTACATGTAGGGCTTGGAGTTGATGAAGCACATTACGTTTTATATGGTATCCATCTCGACTGGAGTTATTTTGACCATCCACCGCTTGTGGGTTGGACAGATGCTTTTTTTACATCTATCTTTGGAGTCAATGAATTTGGCGCGCGTTTTGGTGCGATAGTCATAGGATTTTTCACTTCACTATTTGTCTATCAACTTATCTACGACATAGATAAAAACTCCAAAACAGCTTTTATCGCAGTCTTGGCTTTACATGCGTCATTTTTATTTAATGCTCTTTTTATTATGCTTTTACCAGACACCTTTCTTTTCTTACTCGTTATCCCAATTATTTGGACAGTGCTAAAAATAGAACAAAATGCTTCACTCAAAAATTGGATTTTTTTAGCTGTTTTACTTGGAATTGGCGGGCTTGCAAAATATACAGCTGTTTTATTTGTCGTGCCTGTCCTGCTCTATGTCATCATCAAAAAAAGATGGGATTTGCTTTTTTCTATCAAACTAATCCCTGCTATTCTTATTGCACTCCTTTTTATCTCACCAGTTATTTACTGGAATATCTTACATCATTGGATAAGTTTTACCTACCAAAGTGACCATGTTGTAGGAGCAAAACATATCAGTTGGAGTTCTATCATAAGTTCTCTTGGCGCGCAGTTTGGAGCTTACAATCCTCTGCTTTTTCCAGTCGCTTTTTATGGACTCTATAAAGCGTTAAAAAGCAAAAATGACACCCTCTTTTTATCTGGACTTTTCGGACTTGTACTCATTACGTTTTTTACCTACGCTTCACTTTTCAAACCTGCCCTACCTCACTGGAGCGCACTTTTTTATCTGCTATTTATTCCAATTGGAACTTACTACATTTTAGAGTTAAGTAAAGGGTATAAAAAAGCCTTACATAGTAGCATTGGTTTTGGCTTAATAGTGTCATTACTCGCTTACGCTGAACTCGGTTTCAAGTTTATTCCCCAACCTGATTATCAGTCATTGCATCGCGATATTTACGGCTGGGACACGATAATGAAAGAGGCAAACTCTCTTATCAAAAATGATAGCAAAGAAGCCCTTGCCGTGACAAACTGGACACTCGCATCGCGCGCACTATATTATAATCATCCATACAGAAGTAACATCTTTCTCATAGATGACAGGTTCGATCAATTTGATCTTTGGCAAAAAGGCTCGCCACTTGGCAAAGACCTCATTATCATAGACACCCATTTCTTTCATAAAAATATGGCTAGTTATATGAAATGTGATTCTATTAGCGAAAATAAAAGCTTTGATATCACACTGAATAATCATAAAGTCAACACAATAAATTTGCTTACATGTAAGAACTTTCAAGGAATTAAATGAATTTTTCGCAAAAACAATATGCTTTTTCTATTATGGCAGTTATCTCTTTTATAATATTTTCTTACTTTTATCTTGATAGACCAATCGCTGAGTATTTTTTAGCAAATGCATCGACATATGAGTCTTTTGGAGATTTTCTAAGCCTCTTTGGAGAATCAAACTGGTATTTCGCTACCGCTATTATTGGCTTTGTTATTTTCAAATTTATCAAAAAAAATGAACTCTATGCTCAGCGTTTTTTATTTTTACTATACATCAATATTTTTTCTGGTTTACTCAGTCTAATCTTAAAAAATTTATTTGGCAGAATTCGCCCTTGGGGACTTCGTAACGGTGGCGATGAGTATGGATTTTTACTTTTTCAAAACTTCGATATGGGAATCGTAGAAAAGTTCAAAACTCACATTACAACTATTGTAGATGCCGCCACGACGTACACATCTTTTCCATCAGGTCACTCAACAACCCTTTTTACAGCGGCAGTTTATCTTATACTACTTTTTCCAAAACATAAAATACTATGGCTTTCGCTCGCTATCTTATTTGTCAGTGGAAGAATCATGGCAAGCGATCATTTCTTAAGTGATATCACCGCTGGAGCACTCCTTGGAACACTCTCTACTCTTTACATGTACTCAAAACTAAAGGAAAAAATCAGATGAAAATTGCCAAAAGAATAGCTCTCGCATTATTTATACTTGCCATACTTTATGGAGTTGGAAGATTTTTTCTTGTTGCTTATGACAGTTACGTATTTTTACCAAGACAGCCCTATCTTCAAATGCAAACACAAAATACTATAACGCTCAAATGGCAGACACCAAAGGCTGAAATAGGAAGTATTGATTATGCCGATACCTACCATGTAAGCGAAAAAAAGGCAGATAGATACCACTCTTTAACACTCACAGGACTCAAACCGGACACTTGTTATAACTATAAAGTCAATGCAACTTCGCTTAACATCGATAACACAAACAGAGTCTTTTGTACCCTTAACACCAAAAAGGACTTAGAGCGTCTTTGGATTGTTGGTGATACGGGAGAAGATTCGACAAAACAAAGAAATGTTTACCGTGCAATGCTCTCTTATGTAGACAATAACCTCTCCAAGATAGATCTTTGGCTTCTGTTAGGCGATAATGCCTACACAAGCGGAACACAAAAACAATACAATAAAGACCTTTTTGATCCCTATAAAGAGCTTATCAAACAAAAAAATATCTGGGCAGTTATCGGTAATCATGATGCTAGGCGTTGGGCTTTTTACGATATCTTTGACTTTCCTACAAAAGGAGAAAGTGGTGGGATACCGAGTAAAAGTGAAAAATATTACTCTGTTGATGAAGCGAATTTTCACCTTGTGATGCTTGATAGTGAAACTGAAGATAGAAGTGCCAATGGAAAAATGGCGCAGTGGCTTGCAAAAGATTTAGCTCAAAACAAAAAGAACTGGACTATCGTTGCTTTTCATCATCCTCCATACACAGATGGCTCACATAAATCAAATAATCCTAAAGACAGCGGCGGTCGTATGAAAGAGATGAGAGAAAACTTTACACCAATTTTTGATAAATATGATGTGGATTTGGTCATCTCTGGACACTCACATGTGTATGAAAGAAGCAGACTTATGGCAAATCATACGGGGATGAGTAAAAGGTTTGATGAGGCCTTACATGTAAAGCAACCAGATCTTCATACCTATACAAAATCTTTGGCTAAAACTCCAAATAGCGGAGTAATTTATATCGTCGATGGCTCAGGTTCAAAAGCAGACAGCGGAACTTTTAACATACCTGAGCTTTCTATTGGCTACTCAGCTTCTGGTTCTGTTATTTTAGAGATTACACCGACAACATTAAGTGAAAAATTTCTAACTGATAATGATGTAGTAAAAGATAGTTTTACGATTACAAAACACTAAGCTAGAGGATGATGCATCCTCACAGTGTCTTGAAGATTTTGCTTTTGGACATGCGTGTAGATCTGTGTCGTAAGAAGAGATGCGTGACCTAAAAGCTCTTGAACGACTCGCAGATCTGCTCCGCCGATAATAAGTGAAGTCGCATAAGAGTGGCGCAGTACATGCGGAGAAACTCCAAGATACTTTTGTGTAATCTTATAAGCCGAGATACGACTAAGTGGTTTTCCTTGATAGTTCAGCCAGACATCATCTTTCTCATATGTTGATTCATTAAGATAGGTTTGCATAGCTTGAAGTGCAACCTCCGCTATGGGAATCATACGCTCTTTATCCCCTTTTCCATGCCTTACATGTAACCATTCTCCTTCGATATCTTCACGACATAAAGCCAAGCATTCGCTTATTCTAGTTCCGCTTGCATATAAGAAAAGTATTAATGCATAATCACGCATTCCAAGCCAAGATGATCTATCAATAAGTGAGAGGCCATTTTTTACATCAGAGAAAGAGAGAAATTTTGGAAGTGTTTTTGGTATTTTGGAGAGCTTGAAGTGGTTTTTTTCATCTGCAAACTGACTCTTGTAACAAAAAGAAAAAAAGGCATTTACAGCTGAAAGTTTTCGGTTTAAAGTACGCTTGTTCGCGTATTCACCTAAGACACTTAAAACCTCATTTGTATCGAGGTTTATAAGTGGTTTTGAAAGGGTTCCTTCTAACTGTGTCAAGTCATTTGTATAAGCTTCAACACTTCTTTTACTAAGAGCTTTTGTAACGATGATATACTCTAAAAAAGCCTCAAGCTCATTGGACATCAAACTATTTTTTTATAGAAAAGTACTTATCATCAACATAAAAAGCTTTATCACCGACATAAACATAGCTATCATTATCTATGCTTACTTTATAGATTTTATACGATTTCAAATCTTTTTCTAGTGCGATGATGTATCCCTCTTTTTCTAAGAGATATACTTTATCATCCGTTACAATCATTCCCAAAAAGTGAGCAAAAGGAAATTTTGTTTTTGATCTTAACTGCAAAGTTGGAGTGAGGTTCACAACTTCACCCTGCTTTGTTGCGATATAAATACCATCTTTTGCATCATAACGCATATTACGAATCTCATATGATGCACGTATGTCTTTATCAGCCAAAGAAAGAAGTTCATATCCTGTAGCTGCTATTAAGTTGTCACCGACAACATTAAAAGCTATGACATTATTAAACTTATCGGCACTGCTGATAATCATCGATCTAAGAACTTTTTTCTCTTTAGAATTCACAATGACGATCTTTCCATCAAGAGTTAAAAAAAGTACAAGATCATCTAAAAAATAAGGATTTACTATCTTTGCATCTACAACTATTGGTGCATTGCCTTCACTATGAAAAAGGATCTCTTTTGTTTTTAATGAATAAATCGCGAGCTCATTACTTGCAAAAACTACTGCGAGCATATCATCTTTCACACTTGCCGCTGCAACAGTCTTTTTAAGATCAAAAAACTCTTTGACAGAATGATCTGCTTTAGATGTAAGTGTTGTATTTCCATCGATTTGTGATGTTACTATCCACTTTTCATCCGCATCAAGCAAACGCTCTTTATCTGTATCTACATGTACGTCAATGACCGTATCATGAGAAAGAATACGTCCATCTTTCAAGACAGCGCCATTGGCTGTAACATCGATCATAGGTTCTTTAAGGCTCTCTTTATTTGCCCATGAACCAACTACTGTGTCTTTTTCAGGTTTAAACACTTTTTTTGTACTACATCCGCTGAATGCAACTAAGCCAACAATTAATGTTATATGTAATAAAGTCTTCACGATTTATTTCACACCATAATGCATAAGCGATTTAGCAACGCCATAAACAGCCGAGTTTGAAGATACAGATGCGAGTTTTCTATTCGCTTCTTCAATCTTATTTTTTTCCATAAGTAAAACTGCACTTTGTATCAATGCCAAATCTTTATCGATAGCATCTTCACCGTTTGCATATGTGTTTAATCCATTGAGATTACTTTGCAAAGAAGCAAGCTGATACGTTGCAAGATCTGAAACTGCGAATGCTTTTGAAGATTTAAGTTCTTCAAGAGCTTTCACATCACCTTTCTTGATAGCATTTGAGAGCATATATAAATCATATAATTTAGGATCATTATCTTTTAGATCAGATAAAGCTTTTTGATCATTGCTATTAGATTGTAATATTAAAAATGCCGCGTTGGCACTCTCTTGTTTTGAAGTTTTGATATAGTTGTAAGTTACATTTCCAACTATTGCGACAACAACGACTACAGCCAAGCCGATAAGCTGTGTTTTGTATTTGTTAAAAAAACGCTCCGTCTTAATTGCATTTTCAAAAAACTTTTCTTCGGCATTTAGTTCATCTCTTACCATTGATATATTATCTTTAAAGCTCAAAAACATCTCCATACTTATAAATAGTCACTAATAATATCAAATAGATTGTTAAAGTTTTGTGAAATAGAATTTTTTTGTTACAATCTTGCATATATAACCAAATAAGGAAGTTTAATGCAAGTAGACAATGCACTTTTATCACGTTTAGAAAAATTATCATATCTTCAAATTTCAGAGGACAAAAGAGAGGAGATCATCGCTCAACTCTCAGAAATAGTCTCTTTTGT
>CAISHH010000042.1 GCA_903885085.1 uncultured Campylobacterales bacterium | reverse complement strand
TCAATATAGATCGTTTTGGGGAAATTAATGATTTTTACGGCGCGGAAATCGGCGATAATATCTTAATTGAAATGCGTGAACGTATCTCTTCTAGTCTTATTCCGCAATGCTGTATCTTATACCGTATTTATGCAGATGAATTTGCTTTGATGTGTGAAAAAAGCTGCATTAAAAACCATTCATGCGAAAATATAGCGACTTCACTGCATGAACAAATCGAAGCACATCCTTTTTGTATAAAAGACAATGCCGTAATAATCAAAGTGACCATTGGGGCGGTAATAGACCTTGTTTCTGAAGCACAAGAAGTTATCAAGACAACACACCTTCTGACTGATGCCGATATGGTGCTGCGTCATGCCAAACGACATGACAAAGAGGTTCTTGTCCTTCGCGATACCAGTATACTCAAAAACGAGATCGCACATAATATTGAGTATATCGGTAAAATAAAAGAAGCTATTGCCACAAACCAGATCGTTCCGTTCTTTCAAGGAATTATAAACAATCATACTTTCCAAACGGAGCCTTACTATCATGAAATTATAGATAATTCTACGGGACTTCCAACCAAGTATGAGTGTCTAATCCGCATGATCGATCCTGAGGGCAAAATTATCTCCCCTTTCTTTTTTCTCGATGTCGCAAAAAAAGCAAAACTATATCCTCAGCTGACACATATCATGATCGATAAAACTTTTTCCTATTTTGAGCAAAATAGCTATAATTTCTCAATCAATCTCTCTGTAGAAGATATCTTAGACAAAAAAACAGTTGCGTTTATACTTGATAAACTAGAACGCTCTAGCATCGCAAAACGAGTCATTTTTGAGATTCTAGAATCCGAAGGAATTGAAAATTATGAAGAGGTGCAGCAATTTATTCAAAAGGTTAAGCAGCGAGGAGCACGGATTGCCATTGATGATTTTGGAAGCGGATATTCCAATTTTGCCTACATCCTCAACTTGCAGGTTGATTTTATAAAAATCGATGCTTCCTTGATCAAAAATATCGATACAGATGAGCACGCCCGTATCATTGTCGAGACGATTGTCGCCTTCGCTAAAAGACTTGAGATTCAAACTATCGCCGAATTTGTTCACTCAAAAGAGGTTTATGAGATTATCAAAGAGATCGGAGTCGATTTTTCACAAGGGTTCTATTTTCATGAACCATCACCAAGCTTGTGAAGAAATTGCTAGAATGACTCTATAACAATGTTCGAATCTCCATCGCAAACCATAAAATAACGAGATTGAGAAGGAAAATAGCCATAGATCCTCCTCTTGAGAGGAGCTTTTGATAAAAAGTTCGTGTTTTTTTATGCGTTGAAAATGCGATAATCAAATGCACGATTGTCGCAATTGTAAGCGCTACAACAAGAAGTAATTTAATTTCTACAGCTTGAGCGAGATCGCCTTGTGAACCTAAAAGTGTAAATAAATTGTAATACTCTCCCATTATCAGTCCAGTAGTGATCAAAACTACTAACCACACTGTTTCAAAATAACCATAAAAAGGTCCAATCGCTCCATACACTGCTTCTTGTGTTGCCGGATCTTTTAAAAATACTCCCAAAGCAAATAATAATATACTTCCACCAATCCATGAACATGCGGCTAAGATATGTATATATAAAATCCAGGTCATTTAATCTCCTTATGAACTTACTTACTATTTTTTCATATTCTTACATGTAAAGCTCATAAAAAGATTGACCTAGGTTAAGAAATCCTCGCGTGATATTATCTATCTTCAAATACTTGAACTTGATTTCTCCCACTCTCTTTTGCTAGATACAAAGCACTGTCTGCATGTTGGAGAAAGCTTTCAGGCGTATCTGAAGGTGTTAATGCGGCCAATCCAATGCTACATGTAACCACTCCAACCTCTTCAAACAGATGATTTCTAATGATATTCAATAAATTCTGTACAGCTAAAAGTGCTCCGTTTATTTCAGTATTCATAAAAAGGATTACAAACTCTTCACCGCCCCAACGTGCCAGTTTATCGGTTTGTCTCATATTTTGTTTTAATAATGCCGCAAAAGTCACCAAAACTTTATCGCCCACGTTATGTCCGTAAGTATCATTTACTTTTTTAAAATGATCTATATCAAAAATAGCCAATGCAATGGGAGATTGATACCGTTTATAAAGAGCCAAAGCATCTGTAAGTTCCTCATTAAACCGATGACGATTGAACAATCCTGTCAATGCATCTGTCACTGCAATGCGTTCAATCTCTACTGTTCGTTCTGCGACACGTTTTTCCAACTCTTCGTTAAGCTCTTTTAATTGCATCTTATCAGTAATGTTTTGTCGAAATGCCCTAAAACCAACAATTGTTCCATTCTCATCTAAATCGGGAACGATATAAGACTCTAGCCAATAATCTGTTCCATCTTTATGTCGGTTTTTTACAGTCCCATGATAGGTTTTTCCACTCATAATGGTTGTCCAAAGTGGAGCAAATACACTACTTGGATTGTCAGGATATTCAATAAGGCTATGAGTTTTTCCAAGTAATTCTTCTCGCGAATATCCACTAAGTTCACAAAATGCATCAGTAGTATAGGTAATAACTCCATTTATATCCGTATGTGTACTATATACGTATTGATTTACGATATCTAGCATTTTTTTGAGTCGCTTAGTTCGTCTTGCAACTGTGTCTTCGAGTTCACTATTTAACTGAAGAATTTTTTGATGCTTGATCTTTAATTGCTCTAAAAGTGGATAAAAAATTAAGATGGAAATGATCCCTAAAACAACTAAAATCAAAATGAGTAATAAGATACCACGATTGATCGTTTCTTGACTGAGCTCATCACTCTTATGCTGTAGTTGCTCTACTGCAAGGTTTAATTCACTAAGTATTTGTTCACGATGATCTAAAATCTCATGTATCACTTTTGTATCTATAGGATATTTTAGTAAAGCCTTTGATTCATAAATAACTCTCAACGACGAAGTTTCATATCCTGAAGTATAGATATTTTTTTGTTCAAATTTAAGCTTATCAAGTGATTTTTTTAAAGACAAATAATCGTGTTGCATCCTATATAAGATAGTTTCAAGTTCACGGTAATTAGTTTCTGAGGGGTTATATTGCATCTGATACAGAGATGAATGAATCTTTTCAGACAACATTCTCTGTTTTCCACTAAGATTAATCAGTTGAGCATACTCTTTTTGTTGTTCGACAAGAAAAAAGAGATTTAAAAAAGATAATACAACTAAAAAAGCAATAATAAATGTTGACCATTTAAGTATTTTAGATATCTCAATCTTTTGGAACCAAGTCATAGTAGATTCTCGTGTCATTCAATTTTACCTTTATTCATGGATAGCTTACTTTTTTAAAAAATGATTATTTTGAACTTAAATTAAATAATATTAAGATAATTAAATAGGTTGAAATAATAGCAAAATTACGATAAAAAACTTTTGTTGATGCAAGTCAAACAAAATTTTTACAAAAAAAAGTATTATTTCTCTTTACAGAAGGAATAACAGATTATGAAAATTATTTTATACGATCCACTTTGTGATCTACTCGGTTCAAGTACAAATGGTCTCATGACTTATACCTATGAGGATGTTGTAAAACTTACAGGTCACTCTTGTCCGACTGCTTCAGGTGCCTTTTTAATGGTAAAAAAAGGACTTGAAGAACTTTATGGTGATGAAACACCTCTTCGAGGCGGGATAAAAGCTGTTGTCCAAGGCAAGTTGGGTGATGGAGTTGTAGGTGTTATCTCATCTGTTGTCTCATATATAACCGGAGCAACAGATATCAGCGGATTTCATGGACTAGGAGGAAACTATGATCGTTGTGGACTTCTTTCTTATGATGAAAACTTAGATGCTCAAATGCTTCTTCAAAGAGTAGATACAGGAAAAAGTGTCAAAATTACTTACAACCCGCAACTAGTTCCGCCTGCCCCTCAGATGCAACAATTGATGCAGATGGTTTTAAGTGGAAATGCAACTGTAAAGACAAAAAAAGATTTTCAAGATGTGTGGCAAGGAAGAGTACAAAACATCCTCGCTGCATTTGATACAAATGCAAATCTTGTTACATGTAAATACGAATAAACTTCTTTATGATTTTTTATGTTAGATCAATACAAAGAAGCGATAGAAAAAACAAACATCATCTCCAAAACGGATATGGCGGGAATCATCACTTTTGTAAGTGATGAGTTTTGCAATATTTCCGGTTTCAGCCGTCATGAACTTATCGGCAAAAACCACAATATCGTAAGGCATCCCGATGTTGATTCTTCAAACTTTAAGCTACTTTGGGAAACTATAAAAAGTAAGAAAATCTATAAAAATACAGTGAAAAACCGTGCAAAAAATGGTTCTACTTTTTACGTAAATACCACTGTAATCCCCATTCTTGATGAAAATGAAAATATTGTAGAGTATATAGCCATCCGATATGATGTGACAAAAGAGGTTTTTTACAAAGAAGAGCTTCAAAGAAAAGAGAAAGAGCTCGAAGAGTTAAATAAAATTCTCGAAAACAAAGTAGAAGAAAAAACCAAACAGCTTCAAGAGCTGAATCTCACGTTAGAGTTAAGAGTACAAAATGAGATTGCCAAAAATGAGGTAAAACAACAAGTTATGTTTTGGCAGTCCAGACTAGCGAGTCTTGGTCAGATGCTTGCAAATATAGCGCATCAATGGAGACAACCCCTAACAGAGCTAAGTCTTACACTTTTTAATATCAAAAAAGCCTCGTTAAAAGATGACGTGGAGGGTGTTAGCGAGTATTACAATCAAAGCAGAGTCATCATCCAAAACATGTCCAATACCATAGAGGATTTTACAAACTTTTTTCGACCAAATAAAGATAAACATTATTTTGATTTAATGACAAGCATCCAAGAATCGCTTCATATTTTAAATACTCTGATAAAAAGTGAGATGATACATGTCACGATTAAAAGTATTGAAAATATCAAGATTCTTGGTATACCAAATGAGCTTTCTCAAGTTATTATCAATATTATTAAAAACTCAAAAGATGCTTTTGTGCAAAACAGTATCCTCATTAGAGAGATAAATATCAACATACAAAGAGAAGAAAATTTTGCGATTATAGAGATACAAGACAACGCCGGCGGTATACAAGAAAAAGAGATATACAAAATTTTTGAGCCCTACTTTACTACAAAGCATGCAACGCAAGGAACTGGACTCGGTCTTTTTATGTCAAAGATGATCTGTGAACAGGGTTTTAATGGTTCTTTAGATGTCACTTCTAAAAAATGCACAACAACATTTAGCATAAAAATTCCTTTGGAGGAAAGTCATGGAGACTAAAAGAGGTCGTTTTACTTTTAAAAATAAACTCTTAAAAGAGTTAAAAATTCTACTTGTCGAAGATGAACACAAACTCTCTTCTCTTTTAAAAAATGCCATCGGTGACAATTTTTACAGTTTCACTATCGCAGATAACGGAGAAGAAGGGATAGAAAAGTTTAAAAAAATAACTCCAGATATCGTCATCACAGATATTATGATGCCTAAACTTACAGGTCTTGAGATGGCTAAAGAGATGAAAAAAATAAATTCTGATCTACCTATTATTATCCTAAGTGCTTTTAGTGAAACTGATAAATTGTTAAATGCTATAAATGTAGGGGTGGTAAAATACTTCATAAAACCCTTTGATCCTCAAGAGCTTTTAGAGTATATAGAAGAAGTAGCTCAAAAATTTGAAAATAGAAATATTGAGCTTATTAATGGGTTTTCATTTAACCAGACTAAAAACAATCTATATAAGAATGGCAGATATATAGCCATGACGAATAAAGAAAAAATATTTATACAACTCCTTCTTCAAGCTCAGCAGACGTCCGAAACAATCAAAATGACCTTCTGGCCACAAGAAGAAGTCAGCGATGATAGAGTCAGAAGTTTTATAAAAAGACTAAGAGAAAAAACCTCAAAAGGACTCATTAAAAACACGAAAGGGATGGGCTATGAAATCCAGTTTAAATCGTCCAAAGCTGTTTGCTGACAATGGATATCGCATTTTTAAAACTATCATCAATGAGATCTAAGAGTTCAGATGAGGCAAAATTCTTTTCTAGTAAGCTTCTCTCATATTCAAAATCTTTTCTCTCTTGTGCGTGTAATTTCACTTTTTTGTCAGTTTGAAGATTAGCTAAAAACCATAAGCTGAGAAACTCTTCAGAATATTTATTTAAAACCTCACGTGAATATTCTTCGAAATCATCATATCCGCTCTCTTCGTAAAGAGCGATTATAAGTGTCAAAAGTGAATGAAGATGCTGCAAGGGAACCATAGAAAAGATCATTCTTCCAACAGCATTACCATCCGAATGTTCCGCTCCTAGAAATACGCGCGCGCCTCCCTCGGCTGCACCGAAATTATTTGTTCTAAGACCTATGAAACCGATATCTGTATGCTGATGTCTGCTACATCCTTTGGCACATCCTGAAAATCCGACTTGAATCCCATGTTCACTTATCTTATCAAGTGGAAGATATGAAGTTTCATTTTTTATGTTCCAATAGGAATAGGGACAATATTCACTGCCAGCACATGCGAGGATGGTCGCACTTTTTTTTGGAGAATTAAGCTCTAAAGCAATCTCTTTTAATCCCATCAAATAGATGTTTTGATCAATTCCAAGCCTGATTTGTGCATTATGTTGCGAAGCATAGTTGGCAAGGAGAGTAATCTCTTTTGCATTAATGCGTGCAAAATCTGTTTGATAGCAAAAAGCATAAGTTCCACCTTTAAGCTTTTCATTTTGTGAAAATTTTACTTTTTCTAACTGTAACTCTCCTGCTTTTTCAAATTTTTTGGTATATTCACTTTGTATATGCTCTTTGAATTTTTCCATACCTATAACTTCAAGAAGATGAAAAAGACGTGTTTTCAACCGTGAACCACGCAGACCATGCTTAAAAAAAGCCTCTACGAATGCTCCAAAAAAATCAGCAACCTCGTATTCCTGTAAGAAGATATCTGCATCTTTTACGACTTCTGAATTTTTACCGCCCATGTAAACATTAAAGCCAAAAACTCCATCCTTTTTTGCTAAAGCAAAATAAAGGTCATTTGCAAAAAGTGAAACAACATTGGCTCTGTTTGCAGAGATTCCAACCGAGATGCGTCTTGGCAACATTCCCACATAACGCGGGTTTTTTAGGATTTTTTCTTGCATTTGTATAATTATCGGATAGGTTTCTATCTCACAATATTGCCCTACTCCATCGTAGATATCGGTAACAATATTGCGTACATTATCTCCAAAACTTTGCCAAGTTGTGAGTCCAAGATCGTTTATCTGATTGAAAACATCTAAAATATTTTCTGGATCCATTCCATGAATCTGCATTCCAGCTCTAGCTGTGAGAATGAGATGAAGGTCGTATCGTGTCATAATATCTGCTATGCTCTGAAATTGCTGTGCAGTGAGTCTACCAGCTGGAACACGGATTCTTAAAGTAAACTCATCTTCTAAAAAATCAGCACTAAAGATGCCAAAATCCTGCAAGTAATATCTATCTGCGTCTCCTAGATTTTCAAAATCAAGAGTTTGTATTTGAGGAAAAAATTCATAGGGAGACATACGAAGTTTATAACGTTCGTATTTATTTAACTTTTGTTCGACTTCTGACATAAAGCTACTCCATTATTTATAAGTCATTATGGTAGCAAATGAAATACTTAAAATTAATGATATGCATCAATAAATTCTATCTTTAACTTTTGAATTCGTTGATCGCACTGTGTAGTGATACGGCAATACTTACTAATTGTTTGAGATCGATGTCTATCTCTTGAACACTTTTTCTGTTTGTAGTGGAGAGTCTGTCAATATCTGCGATATCATCAATAATCTCATTGATTTGTGATGACATCTTTAGACTATCTTCTCTTGAAGTATTGGATACGGCTATGGAGGTGTTTATCGCTTGAGATGTGTTATTTATCTTTTTCTCTGCATCATCAGAGATATTTGAAAGCTTCTCTATATTTTTTGCATTTTGTGACATCTTATCACTCACATCATTAATCGATTGAACGATTGTGCTCACGCTGATATCTATCTCATGTAAGCTTTTTTGCGTTCGTTCTGCTAGTTTACGGACTTCATCTGCAACCACGGCAAAACCCCTTCCATTTTCACCCGCACGAGCAGCTTCAATGGCAGCATTAAGTGCTAAAAGATTTGTTTGATCGGCTATATCTTTAATGACATTAAGAATATGTTTGACTTGATCCGCGTCATTTTTTAAAATTGAAAGTTCATGAGACAACTCATTTTCAATTGTGACAAACGAACCCACTTCATGACTCAATTGTTCAAGGGAATTTTTTGCAATATCGAGCTCATCATTTGCCTCTTTTACATTTTTTTGAGTCTCAAGTGTCGTTTGTATATTATGTTCTAAAAGCTCTTTAATAAAAATACTTTTTTTGGTTGTTTTATCGACTATGGTTTTTTCTTGAAGAGTTCCTTTGTTGATAACTTCGCTTGAATTTTGAATCTTTGATGCTATATTTGTATTCTTGACTCCGAGCGTTTTTACATTATTGATAGTTTCTTGAATCATATTTATAAATTTATTAACTTCTTTTGCGGCATCCGTAAATTCGTTGTCATTTTTTGTGTTCAAGCGTTTTGTGAGATCTTTATCTCCATCAACTAATTCTGAAATATGCACTTTTAAATTGCTAAGAGGAGAAAAAATCTCTTTTTTGAAAAATACTGCAGAGAGTATAATAAACACAATACTTCCAATAATAAAATTGATAGCTAGCGTTGTTTGTGTGGCACTGATATCCGCATCATTTTTATCTAAAGATATAGTCAAATCCATAACTCCAAGAACATCTCCATCATGAGCATTATAGTGACAAGAAAGACATTGAGCTTCTGCAATCATGGGACGAATCATACGAATGGTGTGATGATTTGTATCTCTTTGCTCTTCGATTTGCATTGTATGGCTTTTCAAAACATTGAGTACCAATAGATCAGTCGTAAACTTTTCATTTGCTGCAAAAATGTCAATAACCGCTTGCGATTTTAAGACTTTTAAAGATTGAATACCATCGATTTTACTCGCTACATGTAAAGAGTTTTGAACCATCTTAGAATCACCAACAAGCATAGTTCCAGTAAGTGTTTGAAAGATAGATTCGCTAAGCATTGTGAGTGATTTTTCAGTTGTTTTGTGAGAAAGTTCATGTAAAGTTTTTGACAAATAATAGTTTGTACTAACCATTACAATAACACTCAGCGATATAATAGAAAAAATAACTTTTGATTTGACGTTGGTTAACATAGAAAATACTCTCCCAAATTAAGCTGAATTTTTTTGATTGTAATTCAAATTTGTATCATTTGCGTTATTTTGGAGCGGAGTCAGTGTCCCCTCTATGTAGTAGCCCACACCAGAAACTGTTTTTATAATGTCTGTATGTAACTTAGCTCGCATCCTCCACACAAGTGTTCTAACATTATTTTCACTTACCTTTGTTTTGCCCCATACATATTTTATGATCTGCTCAAAATTCATAGTGTGCCCCATGTTAGATATAAGCAGCTGAATAAAAAGGTTTTCTTTTTTAGTCAGTGAAAGTCTCTTATTTTGATAAAAAGTCTCACATGTACTTGAATGAAAATACAACTCTTTTCCAAAACCTACTATAGGATTTTCAACTATCTCTTTTCCAAAAAGCAATTGTCTTAAATTTCTATTTTCATTTTTAATATGAATAAAATTGTCGTTGTTATTTTTTTCTTTGTCAAATTTACGTAATCTCATTTGAATCATTGCATGTAAGCTCAAGACATTAAATGGTTTGATAAGGAAACCACATAATTCCATACAACAAATATCTTTTAATAGGTTTGGATCTATTGAATTTGTGCAGATAATACATGGAAATTCTGCTTTAATAATATATTTTGCCCATTTCGCAGCATTACTAATATCATCAAATTATAATGAACCCCTAAAATCAAACCAGTAAAATCTATTTTTTAATTCCAAAACGCTAGAATAAAATACGGAATATATAGGGATTAAGAAATGAGCATCAAACGAAAAATATACAGTGCTG
>CAISHH010000041.1 GCA_903885085.1 uncultured Campylobacterales bacterium | reverse complement strand
GCTAGACCAAACAGATAGAGAGTTTCTTCTCTATCTGTTTCCTGCGTTTACTGCAAGTTGTGCCATTTTTTGAAAATGTTCCTGCACACTTTTTTCTTCCATGATAGTTACATCGAGAGTATTTAAAAAGTAATTTTGTGTTTTTTCATCTGCCATATTAAAAGTATAGATAACCCATTCATAGCTTACATGTAAGGATTTTCCATTGTCAGTGACTTCAAAGACTTTATAGAGATTTAACTCTTCAGTAGCAAGTGCGTTAAGAGATTTTTTGTAAAACATATTGACATCATAGTTTATGAGCGCTTCTAATTGTTCAAGACCAATTTTGACATCTGTCTCTTCAAAACCGTTTTGTCCGATAATGAGTGATGTTCCTAAAAAAAGCTGTTCACCGATAAAGTAGGGAGTCTGAGTTGAGATAAGAGCATTCGCATCCGTATAGATAATATGTTCATTTAAAGCTTGAGAATTGTCTACAAGAATAGAGTTGAAAAAAGTGTAGATACTGTTGACTTGTCCGTCAAAATCATCATTTGTGGTAATCATTTTAGTCTGTGGATTTATAGAATATGTTTTCATAAGAATGTTTTCTTTGTGAGTAAAGTGGTGACTCCAAGGGGATTTGAACCCCTATGGCAAGGATGAAAACCTTGAATCCTAACCATTAGATGATGGAGCCACAATTGTGGTTGATAAAGTTTGCAAATAAATTTGCGGTGGTGTCCCGTGATGGATTCGAACCATCGGCCACATCATTAAAAGTGACGTGCTCTACCAGCTGAGCTAACGAGACAGAAACAAACACGGATGTTTGTGGATGGGAATTATAGTAAAACTATTTTTTAAAGTCAAGCATTTTTTTAAAAGATTTGTTATTTGTGCGTTATTTGGTATTTATTTACTCCGACTAAGTTATACTACACCTTATAATAAATACCCGTAATAGGAAAAAACTATGATTTCTAAAATAAACGAGATAAAAAAAGAGGTCGCAAAAGTCGTCATAGGTCAAGAGAAAATGATAGACGGACTCCTTATTGGACTGCTCTGTGAAGGGCATGTTCTAATCGAAGGTGTTCCCGGACTTGCAAAGACAACTACAGTTAAAGCGCTCTCTCAAAGTTTGGGTTTAGACTTTAAACGTGTTCAATTTACACCAGACTTACTTCCTTCAGATATTTTAGGTGCTCAGATTTATGATCCCAAAACAAATGAGTTTAAAATTAAGCACGGCCCTGTCTTTACAAATCTTCTGTTAGCCGATGAGATCAACCGTGCTCCGGCAAAAGTACAATCAGCGCTGCTTGAAGTGATGCAGGAGCGTCAAGTGACGATAGGCGAAGAGAGTTTTAAGCTCTCTCCTCCATTTTTTGTTATGGCTACGCAAAATCCTGTTGAACAAGAGGGCGTATATCAGCTTCCAGAAGCTCAACTTGACCGTTTTATGCTCAAGCTTGATGTCGGTTACAATACGAAAGAAGAAGAGTTAGAGATAGCAAGACGTATTTCAAGTGGTTTAAATGAGCAGATAAACACAGTGATCAGTCATGAAGATCTGATAGAACTCAAAGAAGCAGTAAAAGCTATCCATATAGATGCCGAGGTTGAAGAATACATGATCTCCCTCGTAGAAGCATCTCGCAATCCTAGTGCTTATGGACTTGAAGATATTGCAGAGTATATTCAGTTTGGTGCAAGTCCTCGTGTGAGTATTGATATGTTCAAAGCGGTAAAAGCGATGGCATTTTTAAGAGGAAAAGATTTTGTAACTCCTGTTGATGTGGCTTATATAATCAAAGAGATTATGCATCATCGCCTAGTTCTCACTTATGAAGCTGAAGCAGAGGGAATCACTACAGATTCTCTCATCGATAAAATTGTCAAAATAGTTCCGATTCCTTAAGAAAGCATCATGAGTAAATTAAAAAAGATACTCGTTCGTGCTCGTCGTCAGGTCTTTAGCGAGATGAGCGGAAACAATCCTTCTATCTTTAAAGGTGAAGGATATGACTTTGTAGAGCTTCGTGAGTACATGCCCGGAGATGATATTCGTCATATCGACTGGAATATCACAGCCAAGATGCAGACTCCATATATCAAAATCTTTAAAGAAGAACGAGAGCTTAACGTTGTTGTCGCAACGATGCTCAATGGAAGTGTCTACTTTGGAAGTAAAAAATTTAAGCAAGATGTGATTGCAGAGCTTGTAGCGTTGCTGAGTTTTTCTACTCTGAAAAATGGAGATCTGCTGAGTTCTTACATCTTTACGGATAGGATGATTAGCAATTCTAAGCCGACGAAGAAGATGAGCTTTGTAACAAAAAATGTCGCTCAAGTTTTAGAGTTTGATCCGCTTCATCAAAAAGCGGATTATGCTTTAATGGCTGATACTCTGTATAAAAGGTTGAAAAGAAAGTCGCTTATTATTTTGATAGCGGATTTTTTTCAGGTACCAGATTTAAGAGTTTTGGCAAAAAAACATGAAGTCATTGCCATAATTGTACGAGATAAATTTGAAGAGCATCCGCCTGTTATGGGGTTTTCTTCTTTGATGGATCCTGAGAGTGGGTCAACATTAGAAGGTGATTTTAATGAAAAAAGTGTCAAACACTACGCCGCAAAAGTCCACGCACATGATAAAGCTTTGTATGAAAGTTTGAGAAATGCAGGGATAAGATTTACGAAAGTTTATACCGATGATGTGGCAAGTGTGAGTTTAAAAAGAGTATTTGAGAGAAGATAATGAATCCAGATGATATAAAAATAAGAGACATAAAACCACTTTTAGAAGTACCAGACCATAGTTTGTATTTTTTTATTGGCGTGATAATTGTTTCTTTATTGGTACTCGCAGGTGTATTCTACTTGGCATTTAAGTGGATGAAAACAAAAAATCGCCTCAATCTTCGAAGAAACACCTATAAAAAACTCTTACATGTAGACCTAAGCGACTCAAAAAAAGCAGCTTACGAGATTACGAGATATGGGCTTGTATTTAAAGATGATTCGCCTAGAAATGAGGAGATGTACTTTAACCTCATAGCTCGGTTAGAAAGATATAAATACAAAAAAGATGTTGGACCTTTTGAGTATGAAGAAAGAAGTTATCTAGAACTTTATAAGGGCATGATTGATGTTTGATGGTTTTTATTTCGAACATCCTAGATTTATCTTTGTCATCTTTTTTTTCATAGCTTGTGCCTCGTTATGTCGGATGAAACTTCCCTCTTTTTACTTTCCCCACTCGCAAAGCTTTGCAAAAGATACACTAAGTCGCTCAAACCTGCTTTTTATGTTGAAATGGATCTCTATCGTTATGCTCATCTTCGCATTTATGTCTCCTGTGAAAGATCAGCCTTACGAGATGGCGCCAAAGGAGGGTTATGCGATAGCCCTTATCTTAGATACTTCAGATTCTATGAGTATGCATGGATTTGACAGAGGCAATGTGGACGCGACAAAATTCGATGCTGTTAAAAGTATTGTCAAAGATTTTATCGCAAAACGGTTTGATGACAACATCGGTGTAGTTGTTTTTGGTGCTTACTCTTTTATAGCATCTCCTTTGACGTATGATAAAAATATTGTTCAAAAAGTAGTTGATCAGCTTTACATCTCTATTGCAGGGCAATCTACAGCTTTGTATGACTCTTTGGCTCAAGGTGTGGATTTGCTGAAAAACTCTAAAGCAAAGACTAAAATTGCCATCCTTCTGACAGATGGATACAACTCCCCAGAAGCGACAAAAATACCTTTACATGTAGCGCTTGAAATGGCACAAAAAGAGAAGGTCAAAGTCTATACTATCGGTATAGGAAATGATGGAGAGTTTGATCAAGCCCTTTTAACGCAGATCGCAACTACCACTGGAGGCAAAACTTACGGGGCAGCTGATGCTTCAGAGTTAAAGTCTATCTATAACGATATAGACAAACTTGAAAAATCAAAGATCAAATCTCAGAATTTTTCTGATGTACAATATTTTTATTTTTATCCACTTTTTTTCGGTGTGCTCAGTTTGATTTTATATGTATATTTGATAAATAAAAGGGGATACGAATGACCTTTTTGCATCCTGAATTTATCTATTATATGTTACCTCCGCTTATTATTTTATTTGCACTTTTGTTATCACAAAAGGAGAAGCAAGCAGTTTTTTTCTCAGAAGAAGTGATGGAAAAACTGCGTGTAAACTCTAAAAGATTGAGCCTTCGCGCGAGAAATGCTCTTTTCTTTATCATCGGTATATTACTTATCCTTGCTCTGGCCCAGCCTGTTATTCCCGATGGAAAAGTACAAGTGCAGGTAAAGAGTGCAGATATCATGATAGGGCTTGATATCTCTGATTCTATGCTTGCCACTGATGTATATCCATCACGCCTTGAGCTTGCAAAGCATAAGATACTTTCCCTTCTTGCTCTTGCTCCAACTGAACGCATTGGCGTTGTGGCATTTGCAAAGGCAGGTTATCTTGTGTCGCCTCTGAGTTTTGATCATGACGCGGTTTCTTTTCTTGTCAAACAACTCTCTACAAATTCGATTACAGAAAAAGGGACGGATTTTGTGCAACTTCTCTCAGGCGTTGAAGAGAGTATGAAAGATCAAAAAAAACGTTATTTACTGATACTCAGCGACGGTGGAGACGACAGCGATTTTAGTGAAGAGATCGCTTATGCCAAAGAACATCATATTACAGTGTTTGTACTTGGCATGGGAACTTCTGCGGGAGCGCCTATCAAATCTGACACTGGCTTTGTGATGCAAAAGGGAAAGATCATCATCTCTAAGCTTAATCCTTCTATCTCATCACTGGCTACGCAAACAGGCGGTGTTTACATCGAAGGTGTGAATTCTGATCGTGATATCGAAAAGATGCTCAGTGAAATAGAAACAAAAGTACAGCAAAAAACACTTAAATCTCAAGAGATTACAAAATTTATACCACTCTTTCATATTCCTATCGGATTCGCTTTGTTTCTTTTACTTTTAGCAATCAGTTCTATGGGTAAACGTGAAGTTGTGCATGTGCCAAGCGCTTTTATTATTGGACTTGTTTTAGTGGCGAGTACACCATCACATGCAGGACTTTTAGACTTTCAACTCCTTGGTGATGCAAAAAAAGCGTATGAGAATGCTGATTTTCAAGAGAGCACTTCTTTGTATAAAAAATATCTCAAAAATCATGAGAGTTCTGAAGCGAATTATAATCTTGCATCATCACTATATAAAAATAAAAAATATTCTGAGGCCGTAGATGTTTATAAAAAAGTAAACTTTACAGATAAAAGCAAGCAAGCAGGAGTTTTATATAATCTTGCAAACAGCTATGCAAAATCAGGCGAATTACAACAAGCTGTGGACACGTACAAGCAATCACTCGTATTCAAAAGTGACGAAGATGCAAAAATAAATAAAGAGATCGTTGAAAAACTTTTAAAAGAGCAGCAAGAGAAAAATAAGCAGAATAAAGATCAAAATAAAACAGAGCAAGATCAGTCAAATAAAGATAAAAATAATCAAGACAAAAACCAGCAAAACAAAGATCAAAAAGACCAAAGCAAAGAGAATCAAGATAAAAATCAGCAAGACAAAGAGAAGCAAAACAAGCAGGATCAGCAAAATCAAGAGAGTAGTGCAAACAAGCCAACACAAAATGGTATGAGTAACAAAGAGGAGCAAAAATGGCTTCAAAGGTTAAATTCCGGAACTCCAACGCATATGTATAAACTAGGTTCAATGAAAACACAAAAGGATAGTAAAAATGAAAAACCTTGGTAAGATAATAGCAACTTTATTTTTAAGTACAAATCTTTTTGCAGGTGTGACTGCCGATGTCGATCAAAGCGCTATAACTCCAGGAAATATTGTCAATTTTAGCTTACATATCAGCGATATCAGATTTCAAAAACCATCCATTACTACGCTTTGCGGAGTGAGTGTTTTGGGTACTTCATCTCAAACAAGCATCAATGGAGTTAATGGAAAATTCACCAAAACACTCACACTTACATACAGTTTTGCTCCTGAACACTCTTGTGTTATCAATCCTATTTTGATTAAAACAGACAACGGAATTCTCAAAACTGCACCTATCAAGATCGATGTCAATCCTCTTTCAAAAAATGCAAAAGAGAAATTTTCTCTGGAATATATGAGTGATAAAAAAGATGTTTACGTGGGTGAGCCTTTTAGCGTAACTCTTACTTCAAAAATCCGCCGTGATATGAAGGTGCTTGATTCTAAATTTGAGGCATCAGATATGAATGGATTTTGGATCAAAAAACAGCAACAAGAACCTGATACTGTGGATGGTGACTATGTTGTGACAAAGATCACTTATGTTATTGCCGCACAAAAAGCGGGTGAATTGACACTTAAACCGGCGACTATGAGCCTAGCCCAACAAGCGCTTAAAAATGATTTTTTTGGCGGTGTAGGAAATGATGTAAAATGGAATAGATATATCTCAAACAGCTTACATGTAAACGTGAAAGCATTGCCAAGCGGCGTGGATCTTGTTGGAAGTGATATTAAACTCAATATGAGCATAGATAAAATAAAGGTCAACCAAAATGAAGCTGCAAATGCAACTCTTACTTTAAGCGGAGCTGCGAACTTTGAGGATATCGGAGCGTTAAAACCTTTTGTGGCAAATGTTTCGGTGTTTGAAGATGATGCTAAAGTTGAGCACTTTATAAAAAGTGGGGAGTATCATAGTCAGTACACGAAGAAAATAGCATTTGTGAGTGAGAAGAGTTTTACAATTCCGCCAATAGAGATCAAATATTTTGATACTTCAACACATGAAATAAAAATGCTTCGCAGTGAATCCTTACATGTAGATGTTGTTGGTAATAACGGTGCAAGCACAAAAGATGAACCACTCAAAATCGAAAAAGGAGTTCTGCAAAATCCAAAAACATTTTTAGAAGATTTTTCTGAGTTCACTTATATCGCGATGGGAATTTCAGCTTTTATCGGATTTTTACTTGGCGTAGGATTTATGATCTTTAAGCCGTATTTGCGCAGAGAAAAAAGTGAAGCACCAGTTTCTCACAAAGATACAAAAGCACTTCTTGCTAAACTTATAGAGTTTAAAGAAGATGATGAAGTGCGGGAAATGATAGAGATTTTAGAGAAAAAAGCTTATCTTGGACAGAACGTGAACATAGACAAGAAAAAGCTCCAAGAGCTAAGAAAAAAGTATAAGTTTTAAGAAAAAATATTATAAAGAGTATTTGCGTCTTGCATCTCTTTATGAAGTTTTACCCAATCTTCATCTTTGATATGTTGCTTGAAGTTTTTCAGTTCTTTTTCAAAAAGTTCTATCGCTTCAAGAACATTCCCTTTATTTTGTTTAAATACATCCTCCCACATCGCAGGCGAGCTTTTCGCCAGACGGCTCATTGAGCGAAATCCGCCGGCTGCAAGAGTTAAGATATCATTTCTGTTTTCTTGTCTTATCACGGTATTTGCAAGGGAATAGGAGATAACGTGCGGCATATGGCTGATAAATGCTGCATGACGGTCATGCTCATGCGCGTGCATGTAGCTTATCTTCATACGAAGCGTTTCAAAGAGTTGTATGGCTACCTTTTTTTGATGCTCTCCACTCTCTTCAAGATCACAAAGTACCACCACTTTATCAGTATAAAGCTCTTCTATGGCCGCATATGGCCCAAAAAATTCTGTCCCAGTCATAGGATGTGCGGCTACAATATTTTCACGTATCTCGTGAGGAATAGAGTTTACAATCTTCTCTTTCGTCCCTCCAAAATCAATGACAGTGGTATTTTTAGGGATATCTTTTAACTGTTGGATGATAGAGATGATGCCATTAACTGGAACACTCAGGATAATGATGTCACACTTCTTGATCTCTTGGAACTCTACAATTTGCTTAACAAGACAGAGATCAAGAGCCTGTTTTTGGTGCTCTTTGTTGTGATCACTGCCGATGACTTCTCTTATAAATGGCATATTTTTTAAACTCAGCGCCAATGAACCGCCCATTAAACCAAGCCCGATTATTCCAACTCTCATAATTTCTCTTTTTTTATTTCAATGATACACTGAAAATGCTTTTAACTAACGTAATATTAATCACATTCAAGGTAAAATCATTATTCAAATTATGCAAATTTAGGAAATATATGAAAATAGTCTTTTTGGCGCTTGCCATGTTAGAGGGAGTCACGCTCTACGCAGATAAAATAAAAGAGATAAATTATGACAATTTGTTTCATATATCTAAAGATGTAGCGATGCGTATGGTTGATTTGGAAGTTGGTGAAGATCTCGATGATAAAAAAGTAGATGACGCTATAAAAAAATATTTTGATCAGGGATATTTTGAAGATATCTATGTCACAAATGAAGATGGCAACGTTACTTTTCACTTTAAAGAAAAACCGATTATCTCAAAAATAGAGATTAAAGGCTATAAAGATGATGACAAAGATTTTCTAAACGATGTTGTTATGATTAAGCGCGGTACACTTTATGATGAGCAAAAGATTGAAGCGGCTAAAAAAAGAATCATCGATTCACTCAATCATGAAGGCAAGATAGACTCTGTTGTCGAAGTGGAAAAAGAGGTTCAAGAAAATGGCAGTATTCATATCAAGTTTGTGACAAACGAGGGTGAAAAGATTATTGTTGAAAAGATCAAATACAGCGGTATGAATAGATTCCAAGGCACTGATTTTGATGAGGTAGTGGCAAATAAACAGCACCAGTTTATAGGATGGTTATGGGGTAGAAACAGTGGAGATTTAAAGATCGAAGATCTTGAATATGACCCACTTCGTATGCGCGATTACTATATGCAGTTTGGATACTTAGATGCAAAAGTGGACTCTCCATTTGTGAGAGTAAATTTTGATCATTATACAGGTGAAATGAGTTATCAAGTGACAGAGGGCGATGTATATCGTATCAGTTCAATCAACATTGAGCAGACAAAAGATGTCATTGACAATGCCAAACTTGTAGAGCTTTTAAAGCTTGTGAAAAATGAAGCTTTTAATATCAAAACTTTTCGTGAAGACTCTGAGAGAATCAAGACAGCTATTGCCGATCTCGGATATGCTTTTGTAAATGTTATGCCTGACTTGAAAAAAGATAAGGATAAGCATACTGTAGACGTTATCTTTAAAGTTGTTCCCGGTGAAAAAGTGCATATTCGCAATGTTGTTATCTCTGGCAATACTCGTACGCTGGATCGTGTCATCAGACGTGAACTTTATCTTGGACCGGGAGATATGTATTCTTTGACAGACTTAAAAGATTCAAGAAATGCTCTTGGGCGTCTTGGATATTTTGAAAGCAACACGATCGAAGAAAAACGTATCGATGACCATACGATGGATCTTATCGTAAAAGTGAAAGAAACTCCAACAGGAAATATCCAACTCGGTGGAGGATATGGAAGTTATGGCGGAATCTTGCTAAGTGTGTCCGTAAGTGATCGTAATATATTTGGATCAGGACTCAATGTCGGAGTCAAGCTTGAAAAGTCTCAGCTTACTCATAACTACTCATTTTCCATCTCAAATCCAAGACTTAACGACAGTGATTTTAGTGGAAACTTTTCACTTTATCAGTCTTCAACAGAGTATACAGACTATACGGTGGCAAGTAATGGGATCAGTCTAGGTGCGGGACATAAATTTACAAGAAACATCAGCGGATATCTTGGGTATAACTACTCTAAAAACACCTATAGCAATGTTGATGCTAATGCAACTTCCCTTTATGGATCATATTATTTTCAAAGCTATTCAAAAAGCTCTGTTATAACAAGTGCAAGTTGGGATTCTACGGATGATTATTACCTTCCTCGTGAAGGGTTTACAGCAAGTCAAAGTGTTGAAAAATCAGGACTTGGCGGAGATGCTGACTTTGTAAAGTTTGCTACTACATTTGGAAAGTATTATGGGCTTAAAGACTTAGTTGGTTTTGATGCCATCTTTAGATACAAAGCAAGATTTAACTATGCTATGGATACAGGATATCTGCCAATCGCAGAGAAATACTATATGGGTGGTATTGGAAGTGTTAGAGGATATACCTCTTATTCCCTTGCTCCAAAAGACAACAATGCAACACTAATAGGTGCAAACGAAACATTCTCAAACAGTGTTGAGGTAAGTTTTCCTTTAGTTCCAAAAGCAAAAATGCGTCTTGTAACATATCTTGACTGGGGATTTATTGGTGATAAGTCTTTAACTGAGATTTCTCGCGGTGGCTATGGACTTGGGCTTGAATGGTTCTCTCCAGTTGGACCGATTCAGTTGATGTTCGCAAATCCACTTGGTGAAAAGCCGGGTGATAAAGTATCACACTTCGAATTTACGATGGGACAACGATTTTAGAAGTTAAAAGGAGTAGAGTTTAAATAAACTCTACTTTGATCCCCTTTGGAAACTGCAGATTTTTTACACTCTCTTTTACAAGATATATATTTTCTTGTGTGCTTACATGTAAACAATTTTTATCAAATGAGAATTCATAGCTTAGGTTTCGTGGTCTATGTGTCAGTAGCGCACTTGAGAGAGAAATAATAAAGCTTAAGAACTCCGCTATTGTTTCATCCGGCAAAATATTTTTATACTCATCAAAATGTGCAGATGAAGGTGCTCTTCTTTTGGCAAATTTAGTCAATGTTGCTATAAGCATAATCTCTTTATGCGTAAATCCATACTCAAGAGCAGTTTGAATCAGATAATAGCTGTGCTGATTACTTGAATAGTTGTGAAGCATTGAGCCAATTGGCGAGAGTTTTGCTGCGATAACAAGGTCTCTTTTGTATTTTTCATCGATATTGTATGTTGATGCTGTGAGCTCAAAGATCTCTCGCGCAACTTTAGCCATCTGGTTTGAATGATTTGCATCGGTGATATAAGAGTCTAAAAGATATCTCACAGATGGGTTGAAGTTTACTGGAAAGAGCTCTTTTTGGTGCCTTAAAAGGTCGCTGAGATAAACACCTTCTCTCACACCTACACCACTGGTGATAAGCTTTGAAATATCACTCTTTCTTTTTAAAAGTTCTGAGATAATGAGACTTCCTGGTTTGATAACATCATAACGATCAGCTTTAATATATAAACGTCTTAAACCTTTTTCGTTTGCATCCATCACTTTGTCTATAAAAATAGACATCGTTTTTGTTGAGAACTCAAATGCATGAAGTTTGCTGAGAGGATACTTGATATCTTTCATGATAGCATTGGAAAGAGCCCGAAAAGTTCCACCAATCCCCATAAGGCTTGATGTAGGTATATCATTTAACTTATCAAGTTCTTTATTGATGTAGTCTCTTGCACCTTCGATATCACCTTTGTCAAAATAAAGTTCTTTGAGTCTTACTGTTCCGAGTTCAAGTGAAAGGGTATTTGTGACTTTTCCATCGATAATATATGAAAACTCAGTAGAACCTCCACCAATATCAATAGTCAGTGCATCAGATTTTGGCAAAAGATTACAGCAGGCGATTGCTCCATAGTGTGCTTCTTTTTGTCCATCTATCACTTTAATATTGAGCCCAAGACCATTTTTTACTTGTGAGAGAAACTCATTTTTATTTGGAGCATCACGCAAAGCTGAAGTTGCAACACAAAGGATTTTTCTAGCCTTATAGGAAGCGGCTATATGTAAGAAGTTTTCAAGCGCGTCGTAGGTTCTTTGCATCGCTTGGTTTTGGAGATTGCCACCATTTTGGTAAGCATTTTCAGGAAGCCGTACTCGGCTTTTTACTTCATGGATCAGATGAAAAGCAAAACGGCTTGTCTTCTCATAGATCACCATCCGGGCCGAATTGGACCCTATGTCTATGACAGCCGTTATTTTTGCCAAACTATTCCTCTTCTGCTAGGATTGCTTTATATTTATATTGAAGTTCTGCAATAGTCTCAACGTTATCCTTATCGAGAACAATACATTCAACTGGACATACCGCGATACAAGCTGGCTCATCATAAACACCCACGCACTCAGTACATCTGTCTGGATCAATGTAGTAAAGTGGGTCGCCCTCTTCAATAGCAACAGTTGGACACTCTTCACGACATGCATCACATGCAATACATTCGTCATTTATTAGTAAAGCCATTCAAAAACCTTATGATTATTTTATAAGTTCGATTTATATCGAAATATACCTTTAGTTTATTTGAAGTGTAACGGACAGCAGAGTTTGGAGATAATAGTCAAGCTTGCACTTGTTCCACTGTTGGCGTCTGTTCTATTTTTAAGTTCGATAGTTGCACCGATAGCATCAGCAGCACTTTTTGCCAAGAACAGACCCAAACCAACGCCGCTTTTGTTGCCTTGACGCTTAAAAGGAGCAAAGAGATCAACACTCTCATCAATCCCACAACCCTCATCAAGAACCTCAATAACCAGCCCAACATCGTTTTGAAAACTGTTGATATACACCTTTTTTTCTTTGGGAGTAAATTTAAGAGCATTTTGTAGAAAATTTTGAACGATCTGATTTAAAAGACTTACTTGAAGAGTGGCCATAAAGAGATCAGGCTCAAAATGCATGATAAGTTCTTTGTTTTCATTGTTCGCTAGAAGCGTAAAATCTCTTGCTTTTTCGCGTAGTACAGAGATGATATCAACCTCTACCGGTTTTTCTAACTGTGCGCCTTCTTGGCGACCGATATTAAGGATATTTGAGACGATGTGATTCATATCATCAACAGCTTTGTTTGTCGTCTTCAAGGCTTCTATATACTCTTCAGGTGTACGTTTTTTTATAAGTGTGACTTGATTCTTGAGTTTGATGACGGCGAGGGGAGTTTTGAGTTCATGCGCAGTTCCGATAAAGAGTTCTTTTTGGTATTTTACAAAGTTTTGTACTCTGTTTATAAGGTGATTGATGGTCAAACCAAGCGGCTCAAACTCTTTTGGAAGTTCTTCGATTTTTATATTTTGCATAAGATGTTCATTCATATTTGAAAGTCTTCTTGAGAGTGTATTCACAGGAGCAATAAGCATCTTAGAAAGCCCTATTGCATAAAGAATAATAAGAATAAAACCAACTGAATTGATGATAAAAATGGAGTTTAGAATGTTATTTAAAAGTTTTTTTGTTGGGGTGATATCTCTTGTGATTTTTAAATAACTCAAATCCTGAAGTCTGAGAGGATAGATAAGTGTTAGATAAGTTCTTTCATCTTTTGTTTTTTCATACATATCAACATATTCAGGTTGAGCCTTGAGATGTACAAGTTCGACTGAGAGCCCCATGAATGTTTCGGGGTTGAGCATCGTTGCATCGGAAATGGATTTAAAAGATGCAATATTTTGTGCAAATTTTATGAGTTCATCTTTTTTTTCATTATAGATTGATCTCTCTATATAAAGATAAGCAAAGGATGTAAAGATTAAAATCAAGGACGCAGATGCGACGATAAGCTGTATAAAAAACTGTTTTCTGATACTTCTTCCGAGGAGCATAATGAAATCCTGTCATATTTAAAAGGTGCTAAATTGTATCAAAATTATAGTGAAAGAGTCTTACATGTAAGGAATTTGATTTTGAGAAGTTATAATAGAGTTAGAGAGCTTTTTGCTCTCTAAGCTTGTAGTATTAGTTGATTTCTTTTGGAAAACAAAATCTGTAACCACGACGACGAACTGTTTCGATAGTAGTGATTCCAAGTGGTTTGTCCATTTTCTGACGAATTTGGTTGATTGCAACTTCAATAACGTTTGGAGTTACAAGCTCTGGTTCTTCCCAGATAGCATCAAGTAATTGCTCTTTTGATACGATTTGATCACGGTGACGAGCAAGGTGAGTTAGTACTTCAAAAGGTTTTCCTTTAAGTTCTATTTCTTGCTCTTTATAGATGATTTTTTCCTCTTCAGGATTGATAATCAAATCATCAATCTCGATGATTGTGCTTCCGCCAAAACGTAATCTAGCTTCTAAACGAGCAATTAAAACGTCAAAGTTAAACGGTTTACGGATGTAATCATCAGCACCTGAACGAAGTGCTTCAATTTCGCTCTCATCATCATCACGAGCTGAGAGAACAACTACAACAGTTTTTGGCGTATTTGTTTTGATGCTTGATATGATATCAACACTGTTGCCATCTGGTAGCATCCAATCCATCAATACTAAATCATAGTTACGGATATCAAGATAGTACTCGCCATCTTTTAGGGTTTCTACAACGTCACTTTGGTAGCCAAATTCTTTTAGCCCCTCTGCAAGCATTTTATTTAAAGTAACTTCATCTTCTATAATGAGAATGCGCATATTTTTAAGTTCCTATAAGCGAAAAATTTGCGAAATGATATCATAGTTTTAGAAATATTTAAAGTTTTTTTCAATTTTCTTTAAATATTCTCTAAACTTAGATTAAGAAATGGATCTGTAAAGGTTGTAGATATTTTATACAACAGCTCTCAAAAAAGGGCGAAAAAATCTTCTATAATTGCTTTATGGAAAATTTATTATTAGCAATCTTTTTAACCCTTGCCATCGCAACGGTACTCAACATTATTCTCAAAAGATATGGAGTCTCACATATTATAGGTTATATTCTCACAGGAACTGCCATCAGTTATATCTTTGGATTTAACGGGCTTTATATCAATTCTCTGGACATGGTTGGAGAGTTTGGAATTGTTTTTTTGATGTTTACCATCGGACTTGAACTCAGTTTTACAAAAATAAAAAAGATGAAAGAGATCTTACTTGCAAATGGCTTGATGCAAGTGCTTTTTAGCGTGATTGTAATTTTTTTACTTTCATACTATCTTTTTAAACTGGATTTCAATACCTCGCTCATCATCTCTTTGGCATTTTCTCTTTCATCTACAGCGATAGTTCTTACATATTTGAAAAAATCAAAAGATATTCTTACTCCTTATGGACAAAAGTCGATGGGAATTCTTATTTTTCAAGATTTAGCAGTGATCCCTATTTTACTTTTAATGACATTTCTCTCTCATGATAATCTTTCACTCGGCACAGTTCTTGTACAAACATTTTTTTCAGCAGTGATCGTTCTTGTATTTATGTTTACCATCGGAGAAAAAATAGTTGACGTCTTACTTGGATTTTCAGCAAAGACTCAGATCGAAGAGCTCTTTTTAGGATCGGTTTTTTCTATTGTACTTGGAGCTTCGCTTTTGGCACACAGTATGGGATTTACCTATTCTCTTGGTGCGTTTATCGCGGGGATGATTATCGCAGATACCAGCTACAATGTAAAAGTAGAATCGGATATCGCAAGTTATAAAGATCTTTTGCTTGGTGTATTTTTCTTTGGTGTTGGAACAAAGATAGATCTACTTTATTTTTTACAAAATCTTCATATTGTCATTTTCATTTTTATTGTGGCGATGCTTTTTAAAGCTGCTGTCATCTACACTATTATTCGAAGAAAAACAGATAAAAATACTGCCGCAAAAACTGCTTTGGCTTTGGCTCAGATCGGCGAGTTTTCGTTTGCGATCTTTGCTCTGGCGGCAACTGATAAATTAATATCTCAAGAGATGGCAAGCTTTTTGATTTTGGTAAGTGTGATCTCGATGATACTCACACCGATGATTCTGAGTAATATTTATAAACTCTCCTCTTACTTTGAAAAAGAGTTTTATGAATCAGACGTTATTACACCTATTGAGCAAAAAGATCACATTATTATTGCTGGATTTGGGGCGTTAGGAAGAAAAGTAGCATCTGAGTTACACAAAAGAGAAGCGAATTTTATCATCATCTCTGATAACCTAAAACATGTACTTGTAGCTCGAAAATCTGGATATATGGCTTATTTTGGACACTTAAATAAGTTGCCCGTTTTGGAATCTTTGGCAGTGGAAGAAGCAAAAGCGATTATCATAACAGTAAGCAGTGAAGAAAATAAACGTCTGATAAGTCAAGCTATACTTGATTTTTCTAAACACGCTGATATCATCCTTAAAATCGATAGTCCAGAAGAGAAAAAAAGTATGAAAGATCTACCTGAAGTGGAGCTTGTAGATGCGAGCTATGAGATATCAAAGCTTCTTGTAAATCACGCCTTAAAAGAGTAGTCTTGAAAATCACTTATACTTACAAGGCAATCAGCGAGTATTGAGGGTTTTGTAATCTTGATAAAAAGTGTTGCGATATTTTTATAGTGTTCTTTTAAAAGAGCAAAAAGATAAAGTAAAGCCTCTTCAAGAAGTTCAAACTTTTGTTCTTGCATTGTGAACTTTATGAGTTCTGCCACCTCTGCATAGTTGATGAACTTTGTTTTATAAGTGTACTCGAGTTTAAGATTGACGATCACATCCTGCGGTGTGACTCTTTCAAAATCAAGAATCCCGACTATACATGCAAAGTGTAGATCTTCTATATAAACTTTCAAATAACGCGTTTCTCTTTGCCTTGAAATACTCTGATAATATTTGGAATATGTTTATAAAACAAAATAAATCCTATCAAAAGCACAGGAGAATGCGCCATGTCAGGATGGATATAAAAACTAGAAATGATAAGTGCGAAAAGCCCTAAAAGTGAAGAGAGTGAAGAGATCTTTAATGTTTTTGCAAAAACAAACCAAGTCACTAAAGCGATAACTGTTTCAAGCGGAAGTAAAAAAAGCATTACACCCATTCCCGTTGCAACACCTTTTCCACCCTCGAAGTTTAAGTAAGGACTAAAACAGTGACCAATAACCGCTAAAACAGCGATGCCCCACATTGTTGCGTCGCTTACATGTAAGAGATAGGCGACTGCTAAAACCGCAATACCTTTTAAAGCATCAAGCGCAAGTGTTGCAGCTCCTAGTTTTTTCGCTAACTTTGGATCTTTTTCTTTGACAACACGAAGGACGTTTGTCGCGCCTATGCTTCCACTTCCTGCCGCTTTAATATCAACACCTGCAAAAAACTTTGCTAAAAGAAGTCCAAAAGGGATCCCTCCCACGAGATATGCCGCTATAAAAAGCTGACCATTTAAACTAAATAAAAAATCCATCATTATTAAAAATCCTTCTATTTTTGATGCGGGAATTCTACAAGAATTATTATTAGAATCTGATATAATTTCAAAATTATTGATTTTTAGGACTAACAAATTGAATTATTCAACTGAAGAATTAAAAGAAAAAATAGAAGAATTAAAAGCAAAACTGAGTGTAACAGTGGTTGCACATTTTTACCAAAGAGACGAAGTTTTCGAGATGGCTGACATCGTCGGCGACTCTTTGGAACTCGCGAAAAAAACACAAGATGATGACGCGGAGTTTGTACTTTTTTGTGGTGTTGGTTTTATGGGTCAAAGTGTGAAAGTTTTAAGCCCAAACAAACGTGTTGTGATGCCAAAAGTGGCGTGCTGCGCGATGGCGAGGATGATAGACACAATTTACTTTGATGAATCTGTCGCATTTTTAGAAAAAAACGGCATCAAAAAAGAAAATATTTTACCAATCACGTACATTAACTCTAACGCTGAGGTTAAAGCAAAAGTGGGTGAAATGGGTGGAATGGTCTGTACAAGTGCCAACGCGAAAATCATCATTACAAAAGCATTACAAGAGGGCAAAAAAATCCTTTTTGTGCCAGACCGTTGTCTTGGACAAAACATTGCAAATCAGATGGGTTTAAAATCTATGATTATCGGGCTTGGTGGTGATCCAAAAGAGTGCGACATTATCTGTTTTGACGGTTTTTGTTCAGTGCATCAGCTTTTTTCAGTGGATGATATCGAGTTTTATCGTAAAAAATATCCAGGAATACTTATCGCTGTGCATCCTGAGTGTGATCCTTCAATCTGCGATAGAGCGGACTTCGTTGGTTCAACCTCTCAGCTTATCAAGTACATAACAGAGTTGCCAGAAGACCAAAAAGTAGCTGTTGGAACAGAGTTTAATATGGTCAACCGTCTTCGTCCAAAAAATACTTACATCCTCTCATCAACAAAACCTGAATGTCCGACGATGAATGAAACGACTTTAGAAGATGTGTATCTTACTTTAAAAGCGATTGATGATGGTGCACCAATCAATGAGATATTTATAGATGAGAAAACGCAATACTGGGCAAAAATCGCACTAGAAAGAATGATGGCGCTATGATAGAAGAGTTTGTAAAAGCTGTTTTAGCTGAAGATGTTGGACGCGGCGATCTGTATGCACTTGTAGAACCCGCGCGCTCGGCAACTGCAAATATCATAGCAAAAAGCGATGGCGTTGTTGCGGGAGTAAAATATGTGGATGTTTTAGCTCATTTGGAAGGCTTACATGTAGAGTGGTTTAAAGAAGATTCGCAAGAGTTTGCGAGGGGCGAAATCATTGCAAAAATCAGTGGTTCTTCGCATGCTCTTTTACGCTCTGAACGAAGTATTTTAAATATGCTTTTACATGCAAGTTCTATTGCAACACTCACAAGAAAATATGTCAAACTCATCCAACCTTATGGTACAAAACTTCTAGACACAAGAAAAACACGTCCGCTTCTTCGAAATTTTGAAAAATATGCGACAAGAACAGGCGGAGCGACAAACCACAGAATGGGTCTTGATGATTGTTTGATGCTTAAAGACACACACCTAAAAACTATTGAGAATCTCGATGAATACATCAAAACGGCACGAACAAAAATACCCTTTACATGTAAGATAGAAGTCGAGGCTGAAAGCTTTGAGATGGCAGTATTAGCGATGAGTGCGGGCGCTGATATCGTGATGTGTGACAATATGACGCCCCAACTGATGCAAGAAGTTGTGAAGTATAAAAAAGAACATTATCCGCATATCCTTTTAGAAGCTAGCGGAAATATCTCTCTAGATACGATAGAAAGTTTTGCCGCAACGGGCATCGATGCCATCAGTAGCGGCTCACTGATTCATCAGGCAAACTGGATAGATCTTTCAATGAAAGTCGAGTAGGAATTTTACTAAATGGCTGAAGACGAAGGCGAAAAGACAGAAGAACCCACCTCCAAGAAGATAGAAGATGCCAGGGCAAAGGGGAATGTTCCTAAGAGTCAGGATGCTTCAGGAGTTTTAACACTTTT
>CAISHH010000040.1 GCA_903885085.1 uncultured Campylobacterales bacterium | reverse complement strand
TCTGCAAAATATGACGTTGATGATTATGAGATTTCCAGTGAAATAGGCAGACAAGAGTCAAAAGAGAGAGTGACCACACCATATGCAGGATATCTTCAAGGTTTGTACCGTTTTACTCCAAAGCATGTAGGGATTGTACGCTTAGAGTCTTATGATGACAAACTCCAAAACAAATCAGATACGTTTGGCGTTCTTGGTTATACTTACAGACCAGCCTATCCCATCGCGATTAAATCCGAGTACCAGTTTCATACACTCAACAAAGAGAATCAATTTTTATTTTCCGTTTCGGTACTTTTTTAATGAAAAGGGAGAAATGATGAAACTGTTTTTAGCAATTTTTCTCTTGTCAAATATCGCTTCTGGCCATGAATATGTTGTTGTCGCAAATAAGCATATGGAAGATCTTTCACCCTCTCAAATCAAGGCTATTTTTCTAAAAAAATTAATTGTTATCAATGATCTTCAAGCAGTTCCCATCAATCTCGATGCCAGAGATCCGCTTCGTGCAAAATTCGAACAACAGATTTTGCAGATGAGCTTTGATCGCCTACAAGCACATTGGACGAAAGAGCATTATCTCGGACATAGACCACCCATTAGTTTAAAATCTCAAGAAAGTGTTAAAGCATTTATCAAAAAAGTAGACGGTTCTATCGGCTATATAGAGATGGATAATATGGATGATAATTTAAAAATATTATATAAATGGAGTGACTGATGGCAACTGTTCTTTTATGTGATGATGAACTTATGAATAGAAAAGTCGCTTCTAAAATACTCATCAAAGAGGGGTTTCGTGTTTTAGAAGCGCAAAATGGCAAAGAAGCTCTTGATATTTTACAAAACTCTACAGTAGACTTGATCCTTATGGATTTGATGATGCCTGTCATGGACGGTTTTGAAGCAACACAACTTATCAAAAGCAATAAAGAGCTTGCAGCCATTCCACTTATTATCATCTCCGCACTCTCAGATAAGGAAGCCGTTATTAAAGGTCTGGAGATGGGTGCTGATGAGTATCTCACAAAACCTTTTGACCTTATGGACTTTAGACTCAGAATAAAAAATGCGGTCAAAATAGGGATCTATCAAAATATGATCAAAGGGCATAAAGAGCTTTTAGAACTCGAAGTTCAAGAAAAAACAAAAGAGTTGCAAGATGCACTTAGTGAAGTACAAAATAGTGAAAAAGATATTATCTCTATTTTAAGTAAGACAGCCGAATACAGAGATAATGAGACATCAGCACATACTATTCGAGTCGGTGAAATGGCCGCTGTTTTGGCGAGCAAATTTGGCTGGGACGAAGACGCTGTGGAACTCATGCGACTTGCGGCTCCTATGCATGATATCGGCAAAGTAGGTATTGAAGACAAAATTCTTTTAAAACCGGGAAAACTAGATGAGAAAGAGTTTTCCATTATGAAAAAACATGCACAAATAGGCTACGCTATCCTTTCTCAAAAAACAACACCTCTCCTAAAACTTGCGGCACAAATAGCCCATACACATCATGAAAAGTACGACGGCAGTGGTTATCCACAAGCTCTTAGCACCGATGAGATCCCACCTAGCGGAGCTATCGTAGCAGTTGTTGATGTTTTTGACGCACTTTTGAGTAATAGACCTTATAAAAAAGGCTTCACGCTTGAAGTGGCATTAGAGATCATCAAGGCTGGTTCTGGAAATCATTTTCATCCAAAAGTTGTTGAACTTTTTTTAGCAAATCTAGATGAGATCTTGGAGATTCAAAAAAGATTTCATGATGTTTGATTTTTTTCACAGATCTCTAAGAAATAAACTTTTAGTCACTTTTCTAGCTGTCGGCTTTTTACCGTTTTTGACCCTTTTAATATACACACTTTTTTTAAGCCAAACAAAAATAGTCAATAAGATAGTTGTTGAGCAATCCGATAGAGCACAGGTGGTTGTGAAACTCATCAATAACAATTTACTTACTTTAAAGAATGAAGTAAAGTTTATAAGTTCTTTGGATCTTATGGATGATATTTTGGCTGAAGATATCGATAAAAGAATTGCACGTCTCTTAGCGCAAAAAGCAAGTGATCTAGGTAGCAATAACATCCTTTTGGTCACCAACACAAAAGGGGTTGTGATTTCGTCTTCTAGCACAAAGCAGTCTGAAGAAAAAATGTTTAATGTTCAAGAGCTTTCAAATAAAGATAACGCAGAGTATATCAAAGGGAGTACTATAATGAACCCTTTTTTCAAGACCAGTAAATCAAGTTTTTTAATTCCACCTTTTTATGATACCAACGGTAACAGTTTTGCTCCTTTAGGGTCTAAATTATTCATAGCTTGATAG
>CAISHH010000039.1 GCA_903885085.1 uncultured Campylobacterales bacterium | reverse complement strand
AAGGGCGTTTAGCTCAGTTGGTAGAGCGCTACCCTTACAAGGTAGATGTCACAAGTTCGAGTCTTGTAATGCCCACCATTATTTATACGCCTTTTGTTTATGAAAGTGACCCTTTCGTCTAGTGGCCAAGGACACTATCACTTCATGGTAGGAACAGAGGTTCAAATCCTTTAGGGGTCGCCATTATGGTGTTATATCCTTTTTTAAAGGGCGTTTAGCTCAGTTGGTAGAGCGCTACCCTTACAAGGTAGATGTCACAAGTTCGAGTCTTGTAATGCCCACCATAACATTTTATTTATACGCAAAACGAACAAAGTCCGTTTTCGCTACGTTAACACTGTGTTTTCTCGCAGAGGGTCTTACGACAGGCTCAGCGCAAAGCTCGTGACACAGGTGTCACTAAAAATATAGTGTTAACGTAGTTACATGTAAGTCGTATATAATGAGATCCTTAGCAGCGGTAGTTCAGTTGGTTAGAATACCTGCCTGTCACGCAGGGGGTCGCGGGTTCGAGCCCCGTCCGCTGCGCCACCACTTTTTTCTTCAAGATAAACTCAAATTTCCGAATAATTTAAAATAACAAAAGCCTTTTTTCGATAAAATATCCTTATATAATTCAATAATTACAGGTGTTCTATGGATGTTAAAAAATTAAAACTTGCGACGATGTTTTCCCTTCTTTTTGCTACTGCATTTATTTCTATTTCTGCTGTCTTTTATTATTATGGTTATGTAAAACAAAAAGAGTCTTTAACTATCAACCTCAAATCACAAGCTACTTCTGTTCTTAATTTCGCTGATGTTCTCCTTGAGTCAAGAAATCAAAAATTTTTCAGTAATGAATCTACTGAAACACCCCAAATAATTCAAAATGAAGTGTTTGACAAATTTACGGCACTCTCTGGTGGAAAAGTCTTTTTTAAAGAAGCTTCCAAAACTCCTACAAATGAAAAAAATAAAGCAACTCAGTATGAATCAGATCTCATAGATACCTTTCAAAAAGACAAAAGTTTAAAAGAAATAGAAAAAAATGTATTTGATGCGGATAAAGAGTATTATCTTTTATCTCGTCCTATTGTTGCCGAAGACAAATGTAAAATGTGCCATCCGACTTGGACTGCTGGTAATGTTATCGCGATAGAAGATGTAAGAATTGATCTTAATGATTTTAAAACAGCCATCAAAGAAAATATTTTCTTAACCATTCTTACAGGTATTATTAATATTGTCATTATTCTGCTTTTGACACACTATCTTTTCAGCAAGTTTGTTTCATCACGTATCAACAAACTTTTAAGTGTCATAATGAGAGTAGAAAAAGGAAACTTTATCATTCATGATATTGTAAAAGATGAGCTTGACAATAAAGAAGATACAAAAAATGAGATAGATATGCTCTTTACACATCTCAACCAAATGGTCTCTACTTTAAAACCTGTTATAGAAAATGTTGTCAATGAAAGTAAGCAAATGGCGTTTAATGCGAGTTATGGTTATGTCAAAATCGATCAGACAAATGAACATGTCCATGCTCAACATAACTCTTTAAATAGCTCGAAAGAGAAACTATATGAGATATTACAAGACAATAAAGTGATGCAAACAACTTTAACAAGTATGTTTAAGAGTTCAGACCATTCAAAAAAAGTTGTAGAAACCAGTCAACTAGAAGTTGCTAAAAACCTCACTCAAGGTTCAAAAGCGATAGAATCGATGGAAAATACAACTACTACAGTCCAAGATCTCAAAAGATTTTCTCAAGAGATCTCAAAAATGATGGATATTATCTCTGATATTGCTGATGAAACAAATCTTATCTCTCTAAATGCTGCCATAGAAGCTGCTCGTGCTGGAGTCCATGGACGAAGCTTTGCAGTTGTTGCTGACAAAATACGGGAACTTGCAGAAGTGTCACAAAAAAATGCGGATGATATAGGGCAAGTCCTAAAGAAAATAGACAATCAAATAGACAATGTCACAAAAAGTGCTTTAACTTCTAAAACAAGTGTAACTTCTCTTGTTGAAAGCTCGACAATTATCGATCAAAATTTTGAAGAGATTAAAAATAGTTTTGATCTTATCTCAAAATATTTAGTAGAGTTTAACAGACAATTCAATGAAGAATCTGTAATGCTTCACCACATGGAAGAAGAGCTAGAGCATGTTGAAGAATCAAGTAAAGTGCTTGTAAAAAATGCCGAGGATTCTAAAATTATCATGAAAGACACGGCAGACAAAAGTGCTTCGTTAAAATCTTTGGCAGATGGATTTGAAGTGGTTTTAAATAATAGAGGAGCAAAAAGAAGTGTTATCACACCGCCATTACAAGCGCAAGATGACAATAAAAACTTTGTTTATATCTTTGATTACTCAGAAAGTGGAGTCTCATTTTATGATGTAACAACTGATATGCTCAAAAGAAAAATCGGTGATAGACTCACTCTTAAGCCAAAAGAGATGCTTGACAATAAATCTGAGCTAAAATGCGAGATCATGCATATAAGCCAAGAGGTTCTTGAAGGCGTTTACTTTTATGGCGCAAGATTGATCTAATGCTCTAATGCAATCGTCGAGCTGTCATTATAAAAAAGAAGAAGGAAGCAAATATGTTTACATTTTTAAACAAATTATTTAAACAAAAGGAAGAAATAGTCACTAGTTTTCCTCTAAATATTGAAAAACTCTTAAAAAAATGTAAAACTTTACCTGATTTTGTTAAGCTCTTAGAACTTACTGTCGACACTTGTTATGAACTATTTGAAACTCAATTTGCTTATCAAAATAAACATAAAGTTTCTATTGTAGTTGCTAGTATCTTTGCAAAATTTAGCCAAAAAGAGATCTTTGACAAAGAAGAAGAGCAATTTCATTTTAATCTTATATTTGCCATTTTAAATAGACTTGAAGTTGCAAGTGATAATATGCAGTTTAAAGAGTTTCAAAGTGCTATGATATATATTGACGATGCTCTTGCTGAAGTAAATATCAACGATCATAATGCAAATTTTTTCATTTCTAACGCATATGCCAGCTATTTGTATCCACATACAGATCTTTATAAACTCACTCGTGAAGCACTTTTGATCAATGATTTTTTTGTACCGATACAGATCTTAGTACAAAACCAAAAAAGGTTTTGTTCAAAACACTGAGTTACAACTAGTTAAATCAACTGATTTTTAAGAAACTCCATATAATGCCCCTCTTCACGTTGTAACTCTTCATGCGTTCCGCTTTGAACTATCTTTCCAGACTCAAGCACATAGATCCTATCTGCATTTTTAACAGTGCTCAAACGATGCGCAATGGTGATAACAGTTTTTTCTTCTAAAAGCGGTGTAATAGCCGTATAAAGCTTTGCTTCTGTATGTACATCAAGTGCTGAAGTGGACTCATCGAAGATCACAATGCTCGGATCTGAGAGTATCATCCTTGCTATGCTTATACGTTGTCTTTGTCCGCCTGAGAGACGGATGCCGTGATGCCCAACTATGGTATCAAGTCCCAAAGGCATCCCATCTACCATCTCTTTTAACTGTGCAATCGAGAGTGCTTTAAATATCTCTTCATCACTTATCTCTTCGCCCATCGTAATATTAAACCGTAAAGTGGAATTAAAAAGTATAGGCATTTGTAAGACTAAAAATATCTTCTTTCTCAAAGAAGTTTTATCCAATTCTTCCACATTGATACCATTACATGTAAAGCTTCCAGAATCTTTTTCATAAAAGCCTGATATCACTTGAGCCAGCGTAGTCTTACCACTTCCGCTTGCGCCAATTAGTGCTATTTTAGAACCTGATGGAATATCAAAAGAGATATCTTCGAGGATTTTTTTGTCTGCATTGTATGAAAAGCCAAGATTTTTAAGAGAGATATCTACATGCATCCCATCGAGCTTTTTGTCTGAACTTGCTTCTGTTTTAAGAGAAAGTATTCTGTTTAGACGCTTTATAGCCGCCATCGCCGAAGCATAAGAGTATTGCATAGATAAAATATCCTGAACCGGCGTCATAATAAACCAGATATAGCCAAACATTGCAAACATCATCCCGATGCTAAGATTGCTATATGCCACAAGTAAAAGTCCACTCGCACGCAAAAGTTCAAAGACGATCAAAAATATCGTATATGAAAGTCGCTCATACGCAACACTTTTATAGCCATACGCATTGGAAGTTTTTTGAATATTGTCTGCCAAAATGACTGCTTTAGAGAAAAAATAGTTCTCTTTATTACTCGCCTTTATCTGTCCGTAGAGTTCTAAAGTCTCGCCAACACTCTCTTGAAACTTTTCTATCGATTCATTCTCATCTTTTTTTAGCTCCCCGACACTCTTTGACATCTTTTTACTCACAAGCATGATAAGCGGCTGGATAACAAGGATCATAAGACCTAAAATCGGATTGATCGTGATCATCACAACACCCACAGCGATAAGCGTTAAAACAGATGAAACAAATTTACTGACACTTGTAATAATAAAACTGTCTAGAGTATTCACATCAGTGATAAGATTGGCTGTGATAGCTCCGCTTCCGAGTGTTTCGTACTCATTCATAGATGCGATTTTGAGATGATCTATAAGTTGTTTGCGTATCATGAACGTGACATATTTGGATATTTTGGTAAAGATTTTTGTAATGACAATGCCTAGTAAAAAATAGATAAACCGTAAAAAGATCACAGCCAAAGTAACAAGTCCGATGTAGTAAAACGCACTTCCACTACCAAAAAGCCACTCTATAGTATGCACGATATGGGAAGGTTTATGAAGTAAAACCTCATCAACCATTATCGGAAGCATAAGTGGGATAGGCACACTGATAAGTATGACAAAAACGGTAATAATCTGCCCGTAGATAAGTGCAGACTTTTTATGCAACATGAGTTTAAAAATAGATTTAAGAGTTATGGGTTCATTATTCATGATGCAATTATAACCCTTACATGTAAAATCTACTTCTTTAGTGTAAAATTAGAGAAACTATTTAAAAGAGTATTATGCAGAGAGTCGAATTTGGTGATCATTACAGAGACAGAAAAAATGCCGTTTTTCTAGCTATCTATGTCGATAAAATCTCACCTTGGAAATACTTTGATGATGACATCAAACATATGATATGCCCTGCACTCATCATGATAGACAGATGGGATGGACGAATGGGCTTTCCTGGTGGAACTGTAAATGATGGTGAGGAGCTTTTAGACGCACTTGTGAGAGAAGTCAAAGAAGAGATCGGCATCACCGTAAAGCCTGATAAAGTTCGTCCTATCACGACACATGTAGGAAAAATTGCTACTCATCTTTATGCGCTTGAAGTTTTGGAGATAGAATTTTTACATATCTACTATCATATTTTAAACAATTTCTCGCGTTCTATCTTACTTCATGCTTACGAAGAGGGAGACACATCTCATTTTATGTCTGAAATCACTGGCATAAAAATCGTCCCTCTTTTTCAACATAAAAATAAAGGGATCAACCTCTTTTTACAAAACTCTTTTGCCGGTTCTGCTAGAGATGAGATATTAATTATGCTTCGTGAGATTTTTAAAATGGATATAGAAAAGTTGAAATAATCTCACAACAATGATAATAACAATCCCTATCGCAAAACCTACAAGCATCTCATTGATGATACTTGGAATATTTTCTATAAAGTATGGATGTAAAAACTCCAAATGATGCGCGAGTATTCCACCTCCCACCATTATCATGGCAAAAGTCCCGACTACGCCTAAAACTCGAATTAGTTTTGGCATCGCACTGATTAAAAATACACCGCCTTTTTCACACTTCTTTTCCAAGAGCCAAAAACCTACATTGTCCATTCTTACTATTAAAGCCACAAAGCCGTACACTCCAAAAGTAGCTAAAACAGCCACAAATACTGTAGATATTATCTGCACTATAAGAGGCTGATCCATCACAGTTCCCAAGGCAATGACGACGATCTCGATTGAAAGAATAAAATCCGTAAATATGGCTGATTTAATTTTCTCTTTCTCTAAATCTAAGATATTCTCCGCAGTTGATTGCAACAGCTCCTCATTTTTCTCTTTATGCCCTCTGTGAAAAAGAACCTCTTCTATCTTCTCAGTTCCCTCATAAAGCAAATACAACCCACCCATCATAAGAATGTATGTGATCAAACTTGGTGCAAAAGCACTCAAAATAAATGCGATAGGCAAGATGATTGCTTTATTGCGCAAAGAGCCCTTTGTTATCGCCCAAAGGACTGCAAGTTCACGTGATTGGTCATATCCGCTTGCTTTCTCAGCACTTACAGCCAGATCATCTCCTAAAACTGCCGTCGTTTTTTGTGTGGCTATCTTACTTGCAACGCCCACATCATCTGCGAGCATCGCTATATCATCTAAAAGTGCAAAGATTCCTGCTGCCATTTATATCATCCCTTTTTTTGTAGAGTAGATTATGCGCATAATAGAGTTAAAACAAGATGAAATTTAACTTTCTACTGCTATAATAAACGGATATCCAAGCAAAGGTAAGCGTTTGCCACAAAAAAATCCAACTGATGTTTATGTTGCTATTGGTTCAAGTGCTGGCGGGTTTGAAGCCCTTTCTCAGATAGTCACAAATCTGAGTTCTTCTACAGGCTTTTACTATTTTTTGGCACAACACCACTCACGCGGTGAAAAAAGTATCTTAGCCGAATTGTTAAATAAAATGGGTGCGATCAAAGTTCTTACAGTCACTTTAGAAACTCTCTTTGAACCCGATGTTATCTATGTCCTTCCTCCAGAACTTTCCCTAATCGCAACTGACAATCAAGAGCTAATAGCTGTCAAAGTAGATGAAAATCTCCATATTCCTCTGCCAAATATGGACTCTTTACTCGGTGAACTTTGTAAGCTAAAAGATGCAAAGGTCATCGGTATCATTTTATCCGGAACTGGAAGTGATGGCACAAAAGGGATGAAGCTAGTCAAAAACTCAGGCGGAATCACTATAGCCCAGTCTCCTGAGTATGCTTTATTTGCAAGTATGCCCCAACATGCCATAGATGCAAAAATAGTTGATTATATTTTACGTGTCAAAGATATCCCAGATAAACTGCTCAAACTCTCAGATACCCTCAAAAATGGAACTTATACGACGCTGGAACTTCCTTTTGATTCCATTCGTAAAATGCTGTATCAAGATAAAAATCTCGACCTTTTTAAATACAAAGATGAGACGATCAACAGACGCATAGAAAAACGGATGAAAATACTTGGTATCACCCATATTGAAGAATATGAACAATATATGAAAGAACATCAAAGCGAGATTCCCCTTTTAAACAGTGAAGTGCTCATCGGAGTAACAGAATTTTTTCGAGGAAAAGAAGCATTTGCATCCCTCAAAACTATTTTAAGTGCTAAAATCAGCGCATTGCCACAAAACAGTGAATTTCGTATTTGGAGTGTTGCTTGTGCAAGCGGAGAAGAGCCCTACTCTCTAGCAATACTCATAGATGAGATTTGTGAAGAGCTCAAAATATCTTTACAGGTAAAGATATTTGCAACAGATATTGATGAAAGAGGATTACAAAAAGCAAGAAAAGGGTTCTATACCAAACAGTCTCTCAAAAATTTAAGCGATGCATATCTTGCAAAATATTTTATCAAAGTTGGAGATGGATACCAGATCATAAAAAGATTACGTGATCAGATCGTCTTTGCCACTCATAACTTTTTACAAGATCCCTCTTTTATCAATATGGATCTCATCACATGTAGAAATGTTTTGATCTATATTATCCATTCCATTCAGAATGATTTGCTGGCACTTTTTCATTTTTCACTAAGAGAAAAAGGTTTGCTTTTTTTAGGTGCTTCAGAATCGCTTCAAGGAAATGGAAAACTTTTTTCTGTGCTTGATGGCAAATATCGAATCTACCTCAAAGAAGATACCAGCCAAATCAGACATCCCAGACTCACAAGCAAACTCACTTATGTTCAGCCAAATATACAAACAACTCAAGGAGGAAACTCACCTATGCAAACATTCAATCCAAAACTTATAGAAGAACATCTTAAAGTTGAACTCTTTAAGTACTTCAAAAGTGGTTGTTTGATTATTGATCGTGATTACAATATCATCTATAAAAAAGGTGAAATTCCCTATCTTCATTTTTCTGATGGACTTCTCAGTTTAAATCTTTTTGATAATCTTGACAAAAATCTTGAATACAACACCAGAATTCTGCTCAAACATGTACTAAACTCCAACAAACTAGAACGTACAAAATTTATACAAATGAAAAATGAAGAGTTCCTTCAAATCATTGCTCAGCCATTTTTTCTTGAGAAGCATCAAGCTATGATACTGATCAATTTTCAAAACATAGATGCGCAAAGTTTACAGTTTAACCGTGATGTTCTACCGCAATTTAGTGAAAATACCATCATTACTACACTCTCGTCTCAGCTTACTCAAGCGAGAGAGGAGGTCACAAATATCTCAAATGAGCTAATTCTCTCCAAACAAAGTATGGATGTCATCAATGAAGAGCTCCAAGACTCAAATGAAAAACTCCAGTCCACTGTAGAAGAGCTTGAAACGTCCAATGAAGAGTTGCAATCTTCAAATGAGGAGCTTTTAGCTTCTCTAACTTCCAACAAAGAGCTCCAAAATAGACTTTCTTTACTGCTAAATTCTTCACTCGATGGAATCCTCGGACTCGATATGGACGCACGCCATATTTTTGTAAATACAAAAGCTGCCGAACTTTTTGGATATTCACAAGAGTATCTTATAGGAAAAAAGAGCCATCAACTATGGCATCATACAAAGCCTGATGGTTCACACTATCCAGAAAGTGAGTGTACTGTAAACAGCGTATTGCATTACGGTGAAGAAGGCAGAGGTGAAGATCTCTTTTGGCGCAGTGATGGAACATCTTTTCCAGTTGAATTTATCCGCAGCCCTATTAAAGAGGATAACAAGATTATTGGTGCTTTGGTCGTTTTTCATGATATAACAAAACAAAAAGAGCAAGAACGTCAAACAAGACATGAGCAAGATCTCATAGCAACCTATCTCAATACCGCTGGAACAATCGTACTTCTCTTAGATACAAATGCCAATATTGTCACTATCAATGAAGCTGGATGCAGGATTTTAAATGTGATAAAAGAGGAAGTTATCGGTCTTAACTGGCTTGAATCTTTTATACTAAAAGAAGATATTCAAGAAATAAAATATACTTTCGACTCTTTAATTAAAGAAACTTCTACACAAATGATACATCATGTCAATAAAGTAATTGATATGAACAAAAATGAGCATCTTATCGCTTGGAACAATGCAACCTATACAGATGGTAATGGCAATATCATAGGAGTGATCGCAACTGGAAATGACATCACACAAGAGGAATATCTTAATGCTGAACTCTCAAGAACAAATCTCAAATATATTAAAACATTTGAAGCCGCACAGATAGGGATCGCTCATGTGGGGCTTGATGGTTCTTGGCTTGATGTCAATAACTACTTATGCCAACTTGTAGGCTATACAAAAGAGGAGCTTCTTAAACTGACATTTCAAGATATTACGCATCCAGATGATCTGCTTACAGATATCTCTTACGTGCAAAAACTCATCGATGGACAATCTGATAACTACCAGATGGAAAAACGCTATATATGTAAAGACAAACATATTATTTGGATCAATCTCTCTGTAGTAATCATTCGTGACAATCTTCAAAAACCTCTCTACTTTATCTCCATCATCCAAGATATCTCTCAGATCAAGTTCCTTACCCTTGAACTCGAAGCAAGAAAAAATGAGCTAGAAAATGTCATACGTTTTGCTCCTAATCCTATCATCCTCTACAGTGAAAATGGTACGATTCTCATGATGAACCATGTTTGGAAGGAGTTGACAGGCTATACCCTTCAAGATATCCCAAATATAGAGGTATGGAAAGAGAAAGTGTGTCAGAAAAAAACTCCCTGCACTGATATAGATATGGAAAAACTCTTTCATGAGAATATCCCTGTAAGTATCGGTGAAATCAAAATCTTCACCAAAGATGGTCGTGAGCTCACTTGGATATTTTCCATCTCTCCTCTAGAAAACAAATATAATGGTGCAAGGGTCATCATCGCTTCGGCTATGGATATCACACAACTGCAGCGCAATGAGGAACTGATGCTTCTACAATCCCGCCAAGCCGCAATGGGTGATATGATAGGGATGATCGCTCATCAATGGAGACAGCCCTTAAGTGTTATCGGGATGGTTGCAAATAATCTCAAAGCCACATTAGCACTTAAAAAAGAGGTCACCGTTCTTGATGTTGAAAAACTTACAGCTATTTTGGATGAACAAACGCAATATCTCAGCCATACCATTGATGATTTTAGAACATTTTTTAAACCTGAAAAAGCAAAAGAAAAGATCTCACTTTACAAGATTTATGACAAACTCAAAAGTATGCTGCTTCAAACTCTTGAGAATAACAATATTTCTATAGAGTTCATTCATAATTATGGAATTGAGATTGAAACTTATCCAAATGAACTTGTACAAGTGCTTATAAACCTTATTAACAATGCCAAAGATGCAATGAAAGAGCGTCAGATACAAAATGGAAAAATTATCATAGATACACAAACAGATACAAAAAATCTCACCATCTTAGTCAAAGACAATGCTGGGGGAATCGATAAATCTGTCATTACAAATCTTGGAGAACCTTATGTCACTACAAAAAGTAAAAATGGCACGGGACTTGGAATATATATGTCTTTGATGATCTTAAAAAAACATTTCAACGGAAATTTGACATGGAAAAACTGTGAAAATGGAAGTTGTTTTACAATCATCCTTCCTCTGCAAATCATACAAGAGGAAGAGATACAATGACAGATATGATAGAACTCAAACAAAACTGCTCTACTCTTAATGTTTTATATGTTGAAGATGATGCAAAACTCCGCGATATTGTGGCTGATTATCTGAAAATGCTTTTTGCAAGCGTTGTCTGTGCAGATGATGGCGAAATTGGTCTTGAAAAATTTCAAGAAAATAAGTTTGACCTTGTCCTCACAGATATTCAGATGCCTCGAATGAATGGTATCGAGATGATAGAAGCAATCAGAAGAATACAGCCTGAACAAGAAATTATCATCTTAACTGCTTTTTCTGAGTCTATCTATTTTATGGATGCCATACGTCTTGATGTGAGTGGATATTTGATGAAGCCTGTTGACTTTGAAAGCATAAATCAAACACTTTCTCGCATAACTCAAAAAATCATTGCAATACAAGAAAATCAACATTATAAAATTAATCTGGAGAAAATGGTTCAGGTGGAAGTAGAAAAAAACAGTGTCCTTGAACAAGAAAAAATCTATAACTATGAACAAACTCTTTTAGCGCTTGTTGAGATGATAGAACGCCGTGATACTTACACAGGTGGACACTCAGAGCGTGTGGCAATCTACTGCAAAGCCATAGCAAAGCAGGCTGGATGTTCAAAAGAGGATTGTGATCTTATCTACAGAGCTGGGATTTTACATGACATAGGCAAGATCGTCACGCCCGATGCCGTTTTACTTAAACCCGGAAAACTTGAAGCAAATGAGTATAAACTCATCCAAGAACATGTGACTGCGGGTAAAGAGATGCTTGAAAAGATACCGATGTATCAAGAACTCTCCATCATAGTCGGCTCACATCATGAAAGATATGATGGACAAGGATATCCAAAAGGGTTCAAAGGTGAGGAGATTCCATTTTTATCAAGGATCATGATCATTGCCGATGCTTTTGATGCTATGACTACAAACCGTATCTATAAAACACGACTAAGTAAAGAAGAAGCACTTCAAGAGATAAGAGACAAAAGTGGTACGCAGTTTGATCCAGCGCTCACAGAATTTGCGATAATAGCACTCCAAGAGATAGATACAGAGATTTACACAACGCAGATGCCTTTTGGAGATATTGAAAAAGAGCGTTTTGCCTATTTTTATAGAGATCAGGTTACTGGAATGTATAACCAATCTTACCTCGATCTTGTCTTACTTCAAAATAAAAATTCTCAAAAATATAATTTTTTGTGTTTAGTCGATCTGCATAACTTCAGCGCTTATAATCAAAAAAATAGTTGGCAAAAGGGAGATGAACTTCTCAAAGCCATAGCAAACTATCTTCAAAACAATTGTCAAAACTCTTTGATTTTTCGTTTTGAAGGAGATGACTTTGTGATCATGTCCCAAGAGGAAATAAAACTTCCTACATCAGCAATAGATGAACAGCTTCAAAGTTATGATGCTACACTTTTTTCAAGTATACAAACATTGAATATTAAAGAAAAAGAATTCTACTCGATTTTAGATTTTAAACGTTCAAAGTAGTGTAATCTCTGTTATCTCAGAGCTTGCACCTAAACGCATTGGCGGTCCCCAATATCCTGTTCCACGGTTGACATAGATCTGAAGATCAGCGGTGTGTTGATACAGTCCACTAATATATGGCTGTGAAAGTCTGACCAAATAACGAAACGGATAGATCTGTCCACCATGTGTATGTCCGCTTAACATCAAGTCCACACCCTCACCTACTTCTTCGATGAACTTTGGCTGATGCGCTAGTAAAATAGTCGGTGCATCTTGTTTGCTTATAAGGGCTTTTTGAAGATCTGGCATATAAATGCCCATCCTATAACCAAAGAGGTCATTTACTCCAGCGAGATTAAATCCTTTTCCTTCTTGCCCTATATAGACATTTTCATTATCCAAGACTTTGATGCCACGCGCTTTTACATTTTCTATAATTTTTGCAATACCGTGAAAATATTCATGATTTCCAACAATATAATAAACTCCGTACACTGACTTGAGTGATTTGAGTTCATCAAGAATCGCCCCAGCATTTTCGATCTTTATATCTACAAGATCTCCCGTAATGACGATGAGATCAGGACTCAGCGCATTCACCTTTTCTACGACCTCTTTTACAAAACTTTTTCCTACTAGTCCGCCGATATGCAAGTCACTGATCTGAACTATTTTATAAGGGTGTTTAAGCTCTTTTATCTTCACATCTACTTTTTCGATCACTATAGTTCTGGCTTCCACCATCGCTCTAGCACTCAAAACAAATGCAATGCCTAAAGAAGAGATATCCAGAGACTTTTTAAAAAAGGCCCGTCTTGAATTAGAAAGCGGGAGACTCAAGAGAATAACGCGTGAAAAGTCATACACAAGCGCAGTACAAAAAAGTAAAAAAACGATGCCGATAGGAACTGAAAATAAAAAGTAAAGCCAGTTTGGAGTGTTTACAAAATAGCGTGCAAACATGTAACCGATGATCCCTAGATAGTTTATAACTAAAAATATGTTGAGGGAGTGTTTGATACTTTTTCTTGCATCAAGCTTTAAAATCAGCCTTTTGTAGATGTAAAAATTGATAAGAGCAAAAACCGATAAGAAGATCACACTAAAATATATAAGATTCATAAAGCGGATTATAGCAACAAATAAAAAATAGATTTATCTAAATTTGGTACAATGACTCCTATCTTACATGTAAGGCTTAAAATGGATTTCCAACAGATACTTTTAGAGATACAAGAGGAGATAAAACCCTTTTTAAAAGAGGGAAAAGTCGCCGACTACATCCCAGCACTCAGCCGTGTCAATCCAGATCAGTTTGCTATGAGCATCACACTTTTTGATGGCACTTCTTATCATATAGGATGTAGCGAGGATAAGTTTTCGATCCAAAGTATCTCAAAAGTGTTTACCTTCACAAAAGCGGTCAACATCTACAGTAAAGCACTCTACACAAGAGTGGGCAAAGAGCCATCGGGTAATCCTTTTAACTCTTTAGTGCAACTTGAGTATGAACATGGAAAACCAAGAAATCCCTTCATAAATGCCGGTGCTATCGTCATCACAGACACACTGATCTCTCACTATAAAAACAGCAAAGATGCTTTTGATTATATTTTAGATTTTATAAGAGCGATTTCAGATGATCAAACCATCACATATGATCAAGAAGTATGCGATTCTGAATATGAACACGGTTTTAGAAATCTCGCCCTTGCAAATCTCATGAAGAGTTTTAATAATATTGAAAATGATGTACACGACGTAGTTAAGACCTACTTCAAACACTGTTCTATCGCTATGAGTACAAAAGAGCTCTCCCGTGCAATGCTCTTTTTGGCAAATCACGGCGTAGACCCAATCTCAAATCATGAATTCATAACAGTCAATCAGGCAAAAAGGGTGAATGCGCTTATGCTTACATGTGGACATTATGATGCTTCTGGAGAGTTTGCTTTTCATGTGGGTTTACCTGCAAAAAGCGGTGTGGGAGGGGGAATCGTTGCTGTTGTTCCAAAAGTGATGAGTATCGCAGTCTTTTCACCGCGTTTGAACTCGTGGGGCAACTCACTTGTTGGAACAAAAGCACTGGAAATGTTTGCTCTAAAAACTGGGCTCTCTATTTTTTAAGAGAGCTTTTTACCAAGAGCTATCATCATCTCCGCTAGAACTATTGTCATCCCAAGACGAGCCATCTGAGATACCAAAATCAGTGTCACCCATATCATTTGATGGCTGAACAGTATTATTGCTATTGTTGAACATCGATGAGTTATTTGATGAACTATCATTATGATCCGTAAAATGGTGCATCAACTCTTCTGCCGCAACCATACCAACACCCGCCGCAGCTCCCGTTGCAAGACCGCTCATAATATTACTTCCTAAACCGCCACCTTGGTTAGGTTGATTGCCTTGATTGTAGCCGTTATTATTAGGATAACCGCCTTGCTGTGGCGCTGTGTTGTTGCCGTATGTAGGCGCTTGGTTGTATTGATTTTGTTTACGCGAAGAGAACGATTTCCAAATCATGACGATAAGAAATACAACTCCGCCGGTAAGAAGGAAGGTCATCCAAGGAAATCCGCTTGATTTTTTCTCTTGAGTATTTTGAATATTTTGTGGCATTTGTGTAGTTTTCGTAGTGGAAACCGCGTTCCCCTCAATCATCTGTTTTAAAGCAACAACCGCTTCTGGCTTTGCAAAAGGAAGTTTTGGTGAAAGCTGTTCTGCAATGGCTAGTTCATCATGCGCTGCTTTTTTATTGCCTTGACGCACTAAAATCTCAGCATCTACAAAGTGTGCTTTTGCGCTGTCTGGATGTTTTTGAAGCACTTCTTCAATCATCTTGTGTGCTTCATCCATGTGACCAGAAGCCATTGTCTGATAGATCTGATGTACGTTTGACTCGGCAAACAGTGCTGTAGCCGATAAAAGCAGGATAAAAAATGATTTTTGTATCTTCAACATTGAAAGGTTCCTTTTGAACTTTAAAAATTTTAAGAATAATACTCATTATAAGTAAATCCAAGACGAACAATCTTCATACAATCTTCATAATTCTTTACTACAATGTTTTAAAATCTAAACAGGTAGTTTAAAAATGAAAAAAACAACATTCTCAAGTGCTGCTATTGCAACACTTTTTCTTACAATCATCGGTGTTGATAACGCTTATGCCCTTCCAAGCTTTGCACGTCAAACGGGACTTAGCTGTACTATGTGTCACGCAGGAGGACAGTTTCCTGCATTAACTGAAATGGGACGTCAATTTAAGCTCGGTGGTTACACTATGGGTGGAGGCGAGACAAAGATGCCTCTTCCTTTGGCAGCTATGGTTCAAGTGGCTATGAGTTCTACTAAAAACGGTTCAGACGCTACAGCAGCTGCAAGTGCAAATGGTGTAAATGAAAATAACAAAATTAATTTTCCTCAGATGAGTGTCTTTTACGGTGGGAAGATTTATGATAACTTTGGTGCCTTCGTACAGATCACATATGACTCTTCTGATCTCCCAAAAGATCTAACTACAAGGAGAATAAGTGCGGACAATACCGATATCCGTTATGGTAACTCTACGACTCTCTTAAATAACTCTTTAGTCTACGGTGCTTCACTCACCAATAATCCAACTCTTCAAGATATCTATGCAAGTACACCGGCGTGGGGGTTTCCTTGGGCAACTCCAGCCATTGCAGCAAGCATACCAGGACCGATGATTGAAAACCTTGGTCATACTGTCATAGGAATGAATGCGTATGGACTTTATGCAGATACGCTTTATGCTGAGTTCGGAGGCTATCAAGACTCATATGCTAGAAATGATATACTAAAAAACTTGACTTTTAATAATGGTCCCGTTGGTCTACAGTCTGGTAATGATGGAGTTTTAGATGGTACTGCGCCGTATCTACGTTTAGCTCTTCAGCATACATTTGGAGATAACTTTTTTATGATTGGCGGTTATGGCTCGAAGATGAATATTAAACAGGCCGGTACAAACCAACTTGATGAATATACTGATGTGGCACTTGATGGTGAGTATCAATATATTGCTGATACCCATTCACTGACACTTACGGCTAGAAATACCTGGGAAAAGCAGACTTTAAACGGCAGTAATGATGGAGGAGTAAATGCTAATCTTCATCAGTCTCTTTCTGTATTTTCTGCGATGGCTGCGTATACTTTTGATTCAAAATATGGAGTCAACCTCGGATATAATCAGGCATCTGGCAGTGGATATGTTTCAAGTCAAGATTCGAGTGCATATCTTATTGAAGCAGCCTACACACCTATCGAAAGTGTCCGTATAGTTTTACAAGGTATGATCTTCACAAAGATAAACGGACAAACAGGTAGTGCAGCATCTGATAACAATACTATAACACTCGGTGCATGGCTTATGTTCTAACGAACATCAACCATGCTAATTTGAAAAAACAGGAGTAAATTATGACAATTAATAACACTACACAAGCAAGCTACACTCGTGTAAATACTCAAAGTCAAAATACATCTAGTGCCAATACACAACAAGTTGCGACGCCTAGAGACACAGCCTCATTTAGTGAAGCGGCAAAACAGCTAGCACAGGAGCATGTACACAGCCAAAGCGGAGCAAGCGGGACTTGGTCTCAAAGCCCTGCTCAAAGCACACAACAAAACACGCAAGCCTCTACGACTGATCTACAGTCGCTATTGATGAAAAGTATACTATCTGCATATAGTAATTCTGGATCGCAAAATAGCAAAAGTATGAATTTAACGGCTTAAGCATTGTACACACATAAGTTTGAAGCTTTCACAACTCTCTGCGAACTCCAACTTGAGAGTGATTGCGAATCATCTGCCAATATTTTGGCAGATGATATTTTATTTCACGCAAAAAGATTAGAAACTAACTACAGTTATTTTAATGAAAATTCAGAGCTTTATCAAATAAACCATAGAGATCAAAATAGCTTACATGTAAGTGATGAGTTTGCAGGACTTTTACAGTTAGCTCTTTTTTACAGTGAAATAACAAATGGTGCATTTGACGTAGCCATGGCAGGAACTCTTAAAGATAAAAGAGAAAACTATGAGGTTATTATCCCTTTTGCATCTTCTGCATGTATGAAGATTGATGGCAATATTTTAACTTTTAGCAACTCTATTACAAAGATTGACTTTGGCGGACTAGTTAAAGAATACGCAGTAGATCAGTCCATGCTAATCTTACAACTCGCAGGAATCACATCAGCTTTAGTAAACTTTGGCGGTGATATTGCGGTTATAGGAACTTGTGAGGGAGAGAAATGGAGCATAGGTATACAAGATCCTCTTAATGAGCATGAAAATATTGAGATTATCAAGCTTGAGACCTCTTCACTTTGTACCTCCGGACACTCTAAAAGATATAAAGAAATTGATGGAAAAAGATTCTCACACATCATCACATTAGAAAAAAATGATTTGAAGCAAATAAGTATCATCGCACCTACAACCATAGATGCAGGAGTTTGGAGCACCGCTTTACTTGCAAATCCAGAATTACAGTTGCCAAACCACATAAAAATTGTGAGCAAAGTTTTATAACAGAACTGCTTATATAGGATAAAATACCAGTATGAATATTTTAATAGTTGAAGATGATTTACTCAATGCCGATCTCATAGAAAGGCTACTGCATAAAGAGGGCTTTGAAGTCGATGTCGCCACATCATTTATCGATGCCATCTCTTGCATTGACAAAAGTATCTATGATCTTATTATACTTGATTGGAATCTACCCGATAAAAGCGGATATGAGCTACTAGAAGAACTTCGCAGTCTTTTAATAGATGCTCAAGTATTAATGCTCTCAGCAAATGATGGAGTGGAGTATAGAGTGAAAGCATTAAACGGCGGTGCAGATGATTATCTTTGCAAACCCTACTCGCATGTAGAGCTTTTAGCCAGAGTCAATTCACTGCTCAGACGTACAAACTCAAACAAAAATACAATCATTCAGATCGCTTCAGTTTTTATTTATAAAAATACCAAAGAGGTTAAGATAGAGGATGAACTTATCAACTTGACACCTGCAGAATATGAACTTTTAGAGGTGCTCGCTTCAAATCCAAAGAAGACCTTTACAAAATTTGAGCTTTTATCTCTTATCCACAATGAATATGCGTCATTTTCGATGAGCAACATTATAGAAGTACATATAAAAAATATACGAAAAAAACTCCAAGATAAAGAGATCATAAAAACCGTACGCTCTATCGGTTACAAGATCGTATCCTAAAGGTTGAAAGATGCGTAAATTACTTGGAATGTTTATACTGTTTATTTCGCTTCATGCCCAAGATTATGAACTAGGAAATGGCATACAAGTGGGTTCTTTGCCGCTTTATCTTGGAGGATATTTTTCACTCAATTATGAAAATAAAGCAAATGAAAAAAAATACAATATTGATGATCTTTCAGTGCTTGGATATGGAAGTTATGAGAAGTTTTCTTATATGGCTGAATTTGAGTTTCATGATCTCTACTCACAAAACTCTGTGGGTGACAAGACAACTATAAAAAGAGATACAGAGCTTCATACTGAGAGACTCTATCTTGATTATGAATACAATGAACATTACACATTCAGAGCTGGTAGATGCAACTCTTCTATAGGCTTTTGGAATCTTTTACCTATCAATGTGCTAAGACCAACAACATCCGATCCCAAAATGCAGGATCTTTTTCCAAAATTTACAACAGGTGCAGATCTAACATACGCATCTTATGATGATAACGGCTACAGAATAGATCTAATGCTGCAAAATAATGAAGATCTCGATCCTTCATACAACAACTATACTATAGACAAACTCTATGGCTTAGGTGGCGTCTATGAAAAAGATAATTACTCAATAAAGCTT
>CAISHH010000038.1 GCA_903885085.1 uncultured Campylobacterales bacterium | reverse complement strand
TACAAAACCCCAAATGAAGTTTACTATCAAGCTATGAATAATTTAGACCCTAAAGGAGCAAAACTGTTACCGTTGGTATCATAAAAAGGTGGAATTAAAAAACTTGATTTACTGGTCTTGAAAAAAGGGTTCATTATAATAATAAATCCTAGCGCAATAAGAATTTTTAGAACAAGACCATAATCTGTACCCTCTTTATATCTCGTAAGTCTCCAACTATTGACAATATTTTCTATCTGCTGAGGAGGAATATTTCCAATCTCTTTTTGCATAATCGATAAAAGCAGAGACTGATCTTCCCTCACGCCGATACTTCTACATAAAGGGTTTTCTTTTGCCAAAAAACCATTAATTTTGAATTTGCCATAACCATATTTATTGATAAGATAATCTGCTTTGAGGTCTACTTCTACTGCAGCATAAGCTTCACCCTGTAAAACTTTTTTGACTATATTATTGATGTCAGGGTCAACATTGATATCAAGATATGGGTAAAGTTTTAAAAGATACTTTTTATACATCAGAGAAGGCACAAGAAGTTTTTTATCTCTCAATATTGTAGGATCTCCAATAAAAGGTTTATCGAGTGTACCTATTAAAGTAAAATAACTCTTAATAAGTGGTTTGGTCGTTACAATGTTTGTAAGTGAATTACTTCCTGTTGGTACGATGGAGACTAGATCGCATTCGTAATTTTTTATTCGCATCATCATCTCTTCTTCAGACTTTGAAGCTATAGATATAAATTTTAGATCCAAATCTTTTGCGATAATCCCATAGATATCAGGCATAATTCCCATATATGTATGATCAGTATATCCATCATATGGAAACTGATCGTGATGCACACAAATTTTCATCTGATGATGTTGTGTGAGATAAGCAATTTCAGCTTCGGTAAATTTCGACTTTGTATCTTCATTACGACTTACGATAAAACTATCAATTGTCTTATCGCTTTTGATATGATAATTGGCTTTGAATATCTCCATTTGTCTATTGAGAAAGTTTTTATCAATGGAACCAACACTGTATGTATAGGGCAGAATGAGTTTTGTTATCCCTTTTGCTTCATGTTTGAGATCATCTACCGAGATATCATGAGCATACTTTTGGTGAATAATATTGACCATTTCATCTTGATGAGAGAGTGCATATTCCCAGCCTTTGGTCGTTGCGTCTCTAAACTTCTCAGTTCTTAATTTGTGTTCATGCAACTCTTCATCTGAGGTAAAGAGTTCGAGCTGTAAATTAAATGTTCCATAATCGCTTGGGCTGATAATATTATATTTGACACCCAGTTTGTCGAGTTTATATGGCTGATCTGACACGAATGCGGTCATTGCGTCGATGTTTTTATTTTTAATAAAATCCTCAATATTATAAGTGTGTTTCACAAAGTTAAAACTATCACTCTTTATCTTGTATACATCAAATAAAGGCCTGAAATTAAGATCAAAGTCCTCTTGACCAGTAGCCATAATCGTTTTCCCCACAAGATCCTGCGGTGATTTTATAGTGAGCTTCGTAATTAAAACAAGTGCCGAACGTTTAAAATAGGAAGCAAGAAGATTGATCTTTCTGTTTTGCAGATACTCTATAAGGATATTTGAGTTGTAAACGCCGTACGTCGATCGCTGAGAAAGAACCTCATCGACAATATTGATTCCAAATTTATACTCTTTGAGATCAACATCAAGTCCAGCATCTTTATAAAATCCTTTTTCTTTTGCCGCTATAAACCCCGCAAACTCAAACTGATAGCGCCAGTGTAACTGCACAGATACTTTCTCTAAACTCTGTTCCCCTCTGCCTTCGGCAAATAAAAGATGAGAAAGTAAAACAAAAAGGATAAAAAATATTTTCAATTATTTTCCTAATGCTTTTATTGCATCTTCAAAACTTCCTTTTAATATCCTTGTAACAGAACAAGCGATCATGAGATTTATCGGATAATCAAAATCCTCAATCATTCTCCCCTCTTTATCAACATAAGAATCACCCAATAAAGTTTTTTCGCTCTCTAAAAACTGCTCAGGATAAGCAAGCGTAGAATCCATATATCCAACGACTTCTTTGCCGAGTCCATACGCATATCCACACTCCCAAATCGTTCCGCTGTCAGGCTCTTTTCCACGAAAAGGATTCAAGTTTGCCACTACGATATCAGCTCGCTTGATGAGTTCTACATTGGCTTCAAAGATATCAAGCGCTATCTTTTTTTTATCTTGATTAAAATCGATCACATTATCAAGAGGATACATCCCCTCATATCCAAAATTTTTACAAATTTGCGCATACTTTTTACCGATCTCAATAGAGTCTGGTTCAAAAACATCAGGCCCTGCAATATATATTTTCTTCATCTTTTTCTCTTATATGTAAAATAAGTGGAAAGAATAGCAATTTTTTGTAAAAACAATGCTTTAAATGCCTATTTTTAATAGCGAATAGTATAAAATACACAAATTAAAACAAGGAGAAAGATGATTTTCTTGGATAAACTATTATTGACACTATTTTTTAGCAGTTTTTCTGTTGCGGATTCAAATCTTTTAAATACAACTTATTCTTTTAAAGATTTGAGCGTCAACTATCTTGACTGGACAACAAAGACTGAAAAAGCCTCTTTTCAAAGAGATTTTGGATATTTAGAACTTGAAGGCGGAGCTGGATTTTCATGGGGTGATATCTATGGATTTGCAGACTTGGAAAATCCTACAAGAAGCTATGATGGTGTTCCCATGAGTAATAGACGTTATATTTTTAAACCCATTATGGATATCAAACTTTTTGATTCATCCTGGTATCTTTATGCTCAAGACTATAATCTCTACTCGAGAGATTTTTATGTCTCCAACTTTATAGCTGGACTTTCTTATAAATTCATCAAAGACGGACTCTTGTTTCAGCCTTTTTTAGCACCTCACTACCAAGAAAGTAATTATTACAGTGGATTTAACGGCTATATGTTTGGATGGTTTTTGAACTATGATTTTTCTTTCAACAAACAAAAATTTACGATCTCACAATGGCACGAAATGGAGTTTGACCGAGCAGAAGCGCACTATCTCGCAGATGATGGAAGCAGAACTGGAGATGGAGAATCGTATGGCGTGCAAGGAGCTCTTTCCTTTTGGTGGCGTCCGATACAAGAGATTACAACAGGAATCCAATACCGATATGCGCTCAATAAGCTCGGGGTTTATGGTTATCAAGATGGATTTATCTATACGCTCAAATACAACTTCTAAAAAGTGATATTTTCTATCATATCTATAGAGGTCGGAGTAACGATGATTGCATCGTACATGTAAGCCGATTTGACACCATTTTTTTTAAGATAAGTGTCACCAGTTTTTAGAAGTTTTCTTAATTTTAACGGTGTAATATTTTGTACAGCAAGCTCATAATCAAGCGCACTTTTAACTTCTACAAAATGCAAAACATCATCTTTAAACGCGATGATGTCGATCTCGCCAAATCTTGAATAAAAGTTTCGCTCAACGACTTGGTAGCCATTTTCAAGAAGATAGTTGCAAGCTTTACTTTCTGCTATATCTCCTTTTGCTCTACTCATACGACTGGAACTATCTCAACTTTTATTGATTTAAAAGCGGCTGTTAAGATCAGCTCGTCACTCTTATCTCCAAAGAGATTATTTATCTTTGAAGCGGCATGATGGAAAGTACAAAACAATGTCTTTGGCTGGACTTTTTCTGTAAACTCTACAGTGAGAGGAGTTGTCTCGCCGTTTTCTGATTTGAGTATGACTGTAGCTGTTGGAAAATCTGTCTTGTCACCTTCAAATACCAAAAGCACATCTTCATCATAACGTTTGTTTAGTTTCTCACTTCTTGAAGTCTGAGCCGCATTATTATAATGAGCGATTGTTCTTCCCGTAGTTAAATGATAACCCGTGAGATCTTTTTCCAAAATTTCTTGAACCATCCCACGAAGTTTATATTGATGATAATGAAATTCTCCAAGCCCATCATCTGTTCTAAAATCTAACTGATGGAGAATCGGTGTATCTTCAGTGTGAACTGGCCACTGTAACCCTCTTTTTCTATGACGTTCAAGTCTAACATAAGAAGCTCCGCTAAAACGACGATATGCCACTTCACGAACCTCATCCCAAACATCATTTGAATTTTTATAGTTAGAAGTTCCGCCCATTTTATTGTCCAAAATCTGCAACACTTCCCAGTCATCAGGAAGGTCTGATTTTACAAGTGGTTGAGAAAGATGCAGGCGGCGCATCGCATTGATATACACACCCGTTTTTTCATATGCAGATTTTACACCTACGACTATGTCAGCGCGCTGTGCGACATCTGTCATAAAAAGTTCTTGCACAAAAAGAAGGTCAAGATTTTCAAACGCCCTATCTATTTTGTTGAGATTTGGATGGATATGTGTGATATCTTCACCAATGTTTAGCACCGCCTTAATACGGTTTTCAAGCATCTCATCAACCAACTGCGGTGTCATAAGACCTACCTCTTTTGGCTCTTGATAATCAGGATCATAATATGGAAGCATTCCCATATCACAAGTGCCTTGAACATTATTTTGTCCGCGAAGAGGCATCAGTCCAGCACCAGGTTTGCCGATATTACCCGTCATAAGAGCTAAATGAGTTATCGCCATAACTGCGTATGAGCCATCAAGGTGTTCTGTAATTCCAAGTCCCCAAAAGATCATCGATTTTTTAAGTGCGTACTCACGAGCGATCTTTGGAATCATTTTTGAAAGAGATTCATACCCTTCGATCTCTTCAAAATATTTCGGATTTGCGTATGGATCATTTAAAATCTTTGCTTTAAAATCCAAAAATCCTTTTGTACGCTCTGCGATAAAACTTTCATCATAAAGCTCTTCATCTATGATCGTGTAAGCCAGCATATTTAAAATCAAAAGATTTGCTTCATGAGGCATAATCGCTTTATATTTTGCAAAGCGGTGAAGTTTTATTTCGCGCACATCAAAAACTGCTAAGTTATCGTGCTCACGTGCAACATCCAAAATACGATTAGAAATAATCGGATGTGCTTCTGTGGTATTTGAACCGATAACGATCATAAACTCGCAGTTGTAGATATCGTTATATGGATTTGTCGCGGCACCTTCACCAATGGTTGTTCGCATCCCTTTAAGACTAGGAGAGTGACATACTCTCGCACAGTTATCCACATGCGGAGAGTTTAAAGTATGACGGGTAAATTTTTGAAACAGGTAAGAGCTCTCACATGAAGTTCGTGCGCCTCCGATAGAGCAGACACTTTTATCTCCATACTCTTTTTGAATTGATTTTAGTTTCATAGCCGTAGCTGTCGTAGCACCATCAAGTGTTGTCTCAAACCAAGTTTCATCTAAATCTACTAAAGTAGAGGCTACTCGCTCTTTAATCTCTGGATTTTTTTCCAAAAATGATTTACGGATGCGCGGAATTCTCAGTCGATCTGGTGAATCAACAAAGTCAAAACCATATTTGCCTTTGATACAAAGTTTCCCTTGAGAAACCACACCATCTGGATGAGCAAAAATACTCTCGATTTTGTTTGTTGCAACATTTACATTTGCCGCAATATCACAGCCGACTCCACAGTAAGTACAAACACTGTCTATTATCTCAATATTTTCCATCTCGCTCATCCCACTCTTATTTATTTTTGGAGTGTATACTTTTTTGTCTTAAAAAGTGTGCAAGCAAAGAGAGTAGCTCTTTCTTTCAATAAACTCTCAGTAAACTGATTCTTTTACAATCTCCATAGTTGAAGAAGAAAGCCTAATTCGTCCCTCTGTCTTTTCAATTTCTTCTAAAATTCTGATAAAAAGGTTGGTTCTTGTTGTACGACGTTGTTTATAATCTACAACATAACGAAGATGAAATTCTATCCAATTATCTGTAGCAATTACGCCTACCATAGGACTAATCGATTGATCTTCTACAAGTACTTGCCGCCCTAGATGCTTCCATCTCTCTTCAAACGATTCAGTATATTTACTTGTAACTTCATTTGCAACACGAGTGAGAAGCTCTATAACTTCATTCACAGGACTTCCATAATGCACGGGAAGTTTGAGTTCATCCCATAAAAATGGAAACTCACCTGAGTAGTTATAGACCGCATCTTTAAAAATAAAATTATTTGCAATGCGAACAACCCGTCCTGTGTATTGGTCACTTCTTACCCATTCGCCACACTCCATCAGCGTTGTACTCAGCACTCCGATATCGATAACATCTCCGGTTATGGTACCCACTTTGACCCGATCACCTACTTTATAAAACGATGAAAAGATGATAACAAGCCATCCAGCAATACTTGCGATAACAGTTTGAAGAGAAAATGCGATTCCTCCAGCTATGATGCCAAAAAATACAGCAAAATTTCCCATATCTTTTTTAAAAGTAGAAAGTAAAATAATAAGGAAAATGAGATATCCAAAAAAAGCAATCACTTTTTGTAAACGGTAGCGAACACTTTTATCCTGCACTTTTTCACTTACAACTCTTCGTATCAGATAGATAACCAAAAAAAGAACTCCAAGAGTTATCATGGAAGAAATAACCCTTCCACCAAAATTTTCTAGGAAACTATAACTCATCCAAGTATCAAGAAAATTATTCATTTGAGTGAGACTCCGCTTATGATTTATACAAGGAGTCTACAACTCTTTGTCTTAAAGATCGTGGAAGGAAAGTAAGAATTTTTATAAGAAAATAAAATCGTAGAGGAAAAGCATAAAAAGATTTTTTCTTTTCTATTGCCTGTACGATTCTCTGCGTTCCATCATCAAGCGTCATCAAAAAAGGCATTGAAAAATTATTTTTTTGCGTCAAAGGGGTATCAATAAATCCTGGCAAAATTGTAATCACATCTATCCCATGAGGCTTGTATTTATATGCTATCCCCTCAGCATAAGCGTTGAGTGCTCTTTTAGAAGAACTATACGCAACAGAACTTGGCATGCTGATGAGTGAAGCGAGGGATGAAATAAAGACGATAGTTCCACTTTTTTGTTCTTTAAACTTTGGAAGTAAAGGTTCTAAGATAGCGTGATTTGAGAGAAGGTTTGTATCATAAAGTCTTTTAAAATCATCAAACGGGGTGACTTCAAGCGAATGCCCAATGGAGATGCCAGCATTTAAAATCACCATATCAACAGAGCCGATCTCTTTTATTTTTTCTTGAAGTATCACAAATTCTGTGATATCGACAGCAATGATTTCACTCTTACATGTAAGACTTTTTTGAAGTTCTTGGAGTCTGTTTTTATTTCTAGCTAAAAGGATTAAATGATTATTTTCTTGGTCATAATGGCGGGCAAGTTCTACTCCTATGCCACTACTTGCTCCGGTGATGAGTATCTTCAAACGATACGAATCATAACCGGTTTGGAGTTTACAAAGTCAAGTTCTTCGATACTTAAAATCATATTTTGGATATCTTTTTCTATCGCTGTATGTGTTGAGATGAGGAGATTTGCACTCGCATCACGCGAAGGACGTTGCAAGATTGTCTCGATAGAGATATTGTGATTTGCAAAAATAGTCGTAATCTTTGAAAGAACGCCTGCTTTGTCTGAAACATTGATACGAAGATAGTATTTTGACTCTATCTCTTCTATTGCTTTGAGTTTCAATCCGCCCTCGAGTGGCTTATCAAATCCAAGCATCGGCTTACTTTTTCCGCTTCTTGCAATATCGATGATATTTGCGATAACAGCACTCGCCGTAGCATCGCCGCCAGCACCCGCGCCATAATAAAGCGTTTCACCCACTTTATCACCCACAACACTGATACCGTTCATAACACCATCGATCTTTGCGATCATCTCATCTTCATCGATTAAAGATGCATGCACACGAAGTTCCACTTCATTGCCGATTTTTTTAGCAATTCCCAAAAGTTTGATTCTATAACCAAACTCTTTTGCGAAGCTAATATCATCTTGAGTAATGTTTTGAATCCCCTCGATTAAAATCTCTTCAGGTTTTGCATCAATTCCATAAGCGATGCTCGCCAAAATGAGAAGTTTATGAGCCGCATCAAATCCACCAACATCAAATGTGGGATCAGATTCTGCGTAGCCGAGTTCTTGCGCTTCTTTTAAGATCGAAGTATAAGACACGCCCTCGGCACTCATTTTTGTAAGCATATAGTTACATGTACCGTTCATAATCCCCATAATCGACTGGATATGGTTTGCTGAAAGTCCATCACGAAGAGCGTTGATGATGGGAATGCCACCAGCCACACTTGCTTCGTACTCAAAAGCAAGATCGCCTGCTAGCTCTTGGAGTTCGTAGCGGTGATATGCTAAAAGTGCTTTGTTTGCAGTGACAACTGCTTTGCCGTTTTTAAGTGCGCGCTTGACAACTTCAAAAGCATCTTCAACGCCACCCATAAGCTCTACAACAACGTCGATCTCAGGATCATTCAGCACATCATCTGCATTGTCACTTAAAATAATATCAAGATCTCTTTTTTTAGACAGATCACGAACAACCCCGCTTTTTACTTCTATCTTTGTTCCAGCGCGAGCAGAGATGATCTCCTGATTATCTTTTAAGATATTTACTACTGATGTTCCAACTGTTCCAACACCAATAATTCCGACTTTGATCACTCTGCATCCTTAGCATCTTTAAGTTTTTTCAAAAACAGTTTAACATTTTTTGCAGCTTGGCGAATGCGCTTGTCATTTTCAATAAGAGCAATACGCACATATTCATCACCATATTCGCCAAAACCAATTCCTGGAGCCACTGCGACATGTGCCTCTTTCAGGAGTTGTTTTGAGAACTCTAAAGAACCAAGATGTAAAGCGAAATCAGGGATTTTTGCCCACACAAACATACTTGCCTGATTTTTTTTCATCGGCCAGCCAGCTTTATTGAATGCATCGAGTAATACACCTTGTCGATGATCATATTTGTCTGTAATATCTTTGACACATTGCTGATCACCATTTAATGCCACAGTCGCAGCGACTTGGATAGGAGTAAACATCCCATAATCAAGCCATGATTTTATCTTCTGAAGTGCGCCGATAAGTTTTTTATTTCCTACGAAATAACCAACACGCCATCCAGCCATATTGTAGCTTTTTGAAAGTGTAAAACTCTCTACTGCTACATCTTTAGCCCCAGGAACACTCATGATTGAAGGCGTTACGTAACCATCAAACGTGATATCTCCATAAGCAATATCTGAAATAACATAGAAACGCTCTTTTTTCGCCATAGCGACAAGTCTTACATAAAAATCTTGTGTCACTGTCGCTGTTGTAGGGTTATGAGGAAAGTTTACAAGAACAAATTTTGGTCTTGGAGAATTCTCTTTAAACACACGCTCTAAGTCTTCAAAAAATTTATCTTCATCAACTTTATAATCTTCATCATACGCAAGACCGAACTTGACGACATTTCCGCCAGCTAAGATAAATGCATAAGAGTGAATAGGATAAGTAGGATCTGGAACAACTGCAACGTCACCTGGATTTGTGATTGCATATGCTAAGTGAGCATATCCTTCTTTACTTCCCATAGTTGCGACACACTCAGTTTGTGGATCAAGATCAACTCCGTAGCGGCGTTTGTACCAGTCAGCTATAGCTTGAAGAAGTTTTGGAATTCCTTTAGATACAGAATATCCTTGGGTTTTGTTTTTTTTGGCAGATTCAATAAGTTTTTCTCTAATATGTGCAGGAGTGTCCCCATCCGGGTTACCCATACTAAAATCTATAACGTCCGCACCAGCACGACGCTCTTTCATTTTCAATTCATTCACTTCCGCAAAAACATATTTTGGAAGTCTATCCATTCTATCAAATTTTATTTCATCAAACATTTGTGTTATCCTGCCTAAATAAATTGCAGAATTTTAACATAAATATCTCTATAAATTCTTTAGCATCCCTTGAAAATTATCTAGATGCTTGCGCCTCAATGTTGAAACCATTTTTAATATTGTTTAAAGAATACAAATCGGCTATTTTCATATAGACCGTATCTGATGGAAGATCAACAGAAACTTGAGATGTTTTACTATCTATTTTTTGTACTTTTAAAAGATGTAAATTTTGATCATAAAATGTAATTGAAGGATACCAACTATTCGCACGATTTGAATCAATACTTACTTTGCTTACACTAGATACATCAACCCATTTTTCACTCATATCTCTCTCGGAAGTGATATTTGTAGCCAAATCAAGTTTAGCAACGCTCAAATGTGCCCTGTTCATATCTATCTCATAACTCCAAGAAGCTGGATTTGCTGTTTGGATATCTATGATATGACATCCTGATTTTGCAAGTTCTGCGTCTAAAACTATTGGATCGAGTACAGAATCTCCACTATACTCTATGCTCCACAAAAACTCAGACCCTGCGATATGAGATTCTTTTGTCATATATTTATAGTAGCCAATATTTCTAAGTGCATCAGAGATGATCTTCACCAAAAATATTGGAGAACCTTTTGTAGAAAAACTTAAAGTGATATCTTGTGATGTTTTTAAAGAAAGATTCACAAGTTTATTGTTTTGGAGCGCTTGCATCACTTTGATGACATCAACACTGCTTCCATTATAATAATTGCTTTTTTGCTTGAAAATAATATCTATAAGACCTTTGTTCGCGTTATAGCTTCTTGCTCCCAAAATAGAGTTTAGAGATGAGTCCAACGACGTACTATCTGCAAAAAGGGAAAAACAAACGAAGAAAAGGGCAATAAATAACTTTACCAAACTTTACCCTTATTTAAATCTTTAAAACCTTGACGAGTAAGCTCAGTCAATTCTCCATTTTCAAATTTAAAATATTTTTTACCGCTTTGACTAAACTCTTTAATCTCAGATCCCAAATCTATTTTCATAAAGGCATGGCCAGTTTCAATAAGATAATTTTTTGAAGCATCTAAATCAAAGCTTTTACTTGTCGTTACCTGAGCTTCTCTTGAACTCTCTTGATCTATATAATCAAGCCAAAGTGTTTTACTTGGAATAATCTCAAATTTTGTGGCTTTACCAGTAGTTGAAGTCGCAGTCTTAATAGGCTGAGGCACATCTGGAGCTTTTTGCACATTCACAGAAATATTTGCGTCGCTGACATTTACTTCCGCTGTGCTGTTGACTTCAGAACTGTTTGTTTCATTGGCATCAACCATCGAGGCATTTTTATCAAGATTTGCTTTTGCTGTTTCTATCTCTGTATTGTTTGCTTCTGCCGTTTCACTTCCGCTGTGTGTGAGACTTGATATGATCAAATATCCAACGACTAAAGTTACTAAAAGTGCTGAAAGAATCATCTTTTTATCAAACTTTCCATACTCTTTTGTATCAATCTTGATATATTCAACTATCTCTTCATCTTTTGCCGTATGTTGTTCAAATTCAGCTAAAACATCTTGAAGGTCAATTTTATATTCGCGTTCCAAAATCGAAATAAAACCTCGAAACTGGACTTTTGGTATTTTATCAAATGATTTATTGAAAATATAATCAATATTTGTTACTGAGATATGTGTCTTTTCATATATCTTTTGCGCACCGATCTTTTTTAACTTTTCAAAATCTTCACTCATACCCGCATCCTGTCCATTAGTATTGCGCCCGCTACACTTACATTCAAAGAATCAAATCCGTTTTCCATTTTAATGGAAATTTTTTCATCCAATCTTGAAACCGCTTTTAAAGGCAAGCCTTCGCCCTCACTACCGAGTATGATCGCACGTTTGCCTGCTGGTTTTATATTTCGAATATCTTCGCCATCCATCACAGCGCCATAGATCGTAAATCCTGACATCTTCAAGTCATTAATCACATCATAAAGATTTGTCACGACTGTAAAAGGCATATCACAAAGAGCGCCGCTAGAACTTCTCATAATAGGTTCCATGGCAAGCTGTTTAACACCAGTAGCGACGATTCCATCGACTCCAAAAGCATAGGCACTTCGCACAATAGCGCCGATATTTCCAACATCAGTGACAGATGAAAGGACGACTACAAAATCTTTATTTAAAAAAGCTTTGAAGGGTGCGAGGGTAAAATCTTCTATCTCAGCTAACATGCCTTGATGGTTAGAGCTTTTACACATCTTGTCAGCAGCATCACTTGGAATGCGCTTTACTTCAAAATCGTACTTCATCAGTTTTGAGTACTCTTTTTTATCTACTTCTTTTGCAAGATAGAGTTTAGAAACAAGTTTGGGATGATTTTGCAATATATAATATATTGGCTGTTTTCCATAAATTAACATAGTGAAATTCTAACCAAAAAAACTTATATTTCAGTTTAGTTCAAGAAGTCTTTTGTAGTAGCTTTTTGTGTATATCTTTAAGCTTTAAAAATGAGGAAGATTCAACAGATGCAGCACCTCGAAAGTCGACGACGTATATCTTTCCAACTTGCAGTAATGTCATTTGTAGATGGGTGGCTGGTCTGTGTAAAAGTCGAAAACAGTGTATGCTAGACCAAGATGAGTATTTTTTGCACCTTTAGTTAAGCTCTGATAGACCAAATCTGCTATTTTTACTCCGTCTAATGCTGTTGTTGTCATTATTTTTATATGTTCACAGAACCAGAGAAGAAAATAAAAATATTTTAAAAGAAAAGATATTTAATATTATTATCGATAGTAGGTGATTATACTAAAAAATAAGCGTGATTACAAAATAGAGTTAAAAAATAAAAAAATTAGTTGAGTTCAAGAAGTCTTTTATAGCAGCTTTTTGGATTTTCACCTGTTATTTTGGAGATAAGTTTGGATGCGGTTTTAATAGGGAGTTCAAGTTCTAGGACATCATTTTGGCTGATATTGGAGTTTATCGCTTCGCCAGCTTCAAGGACTACGACCCATTCGCCTTTGTAGTTGCCATCAAGTTTATCAAAAATCTCTTTAGCTGTTCCACTCACATAGCGCTGAAACTTTTTCGTCAGTTCTTTTGCCAAGAACATTTTTCTCGTCGGTACTTCTTTGATAAGCTCTTCTAAAAGCTTGTCAAGTCTGTGTGGAGATTCATAAAGAATGGTCGTATAACCGTTGTACAGTGCTTTTTGCAAAGCTCTGTCACGATCAGCACCTTTGTGTGGTAAAAATCCGAAAAACAAAAATGAAGTCTCGACAAATCCACTTGCCACATAGGCGGTTAAGAGTGCATTTGCTCCAGGAAGGACATCATACTTGACGTTATTTTCTATACAGTAAGCTACAAGTGTTTGTCCAGGATCACTGATTCCAGGCATTCCTGCATCACTTGCGTAAACAACATTTTGTTCAAAAAAGTCAGGTGTAAGTGTTTGAACAAAATGGTGTTCATTGTGTGAATGCAACGATATAAAGGTTTGATCTTCTTTACATGGTAGGCTGTAACGCTCTTTAAGTATGTGGATGAGTTTTTTTGTTACGCGAGTATCTTCGCAAAGTAGTGTGTCGGCTTCACCCAAAGCTTGCATAGCTCTGAGTGTTATATCGCCAATGTTTCCAATCGGAGTTGGAACAAGAGTTAACAAAAGTTAGCTCTCGAATTAGTTCATGTTGTAACGTTTTTTGAATTTATCAATACGTCCAGCAGTATCAACCATACGCTCAGAACCTGTAAAGAATGGGTGACATTCATTACAAATATCTATCATCATCTCAGGTTTTTGACCTTTTGTCACGAATGTGTTGCCACATGAACAAGTTACTGTACAATCAACTAAATTTGGGTGGATATCTTTTTTCATTTAAGAACCTTTTGATACACGTTTGTGTGCGTATATCGATATATTTTTTAAATCCGTATGGGAGCGGATTTTTGAACTGCAATTATATCTAAAATAATTTTCTATTACAACAGCATCTTTGAAGCGACTGCAACAACGGCGGTCTCTGAGCGAAGCACCATTGGCGTATCAAGTCTGTAAACTTTTTGAGCGATTAAAAGTTCTTTCTCTGCTTTTGAAAATCCCCCTTCACTGCCGATAAGAATTGTCTCAAATTTCTCATCGCCGCTTAAAGCTTCCTCACAAAAATCAAACACAACGGAATCAGGATATTTTTTGACAAATTCACCAATGTTTTTTAAAGTCTCAAACTCCATCACATCTGTTCTTCCGCACTGAGAAGAGGAACTTTGAGTGATGCGAAGAAATCGCTTGAAATCGGGCTTGAAATTTTTCTGAGACCTGTCGCAGTAGATAAAACTGATCTTTTTCACGCCAAGTTCATTGAGCATCGGAAGTACTTTCTCCACTGAATTTGTGTCGATGACGCACCAGCCTACATGGAAAGGTTTTGCAGATTCTATCTTTTCTTCATAAGATTCTACAAGCCTTACATGTAAGACTCTTGGATCGATGGAGATGATCTCGTACATGTAAGCCGTCTCAAGATTTTCACTCGAGCGAAAAGTAAGAATATCGCCCTCTTGATGTCGTCTTACTTTTACGAGATATTTATGCATTTCGCCTTTGATAACTATTTCTTCTCGCCCTGCATCTTCGTGTGTGACGTAGATCAAAGCCACATCCAGATAGAGATTGCCAAGATGATAAAAAATTCAACAAAAAGGATCTTCTTCGCATAATCTCTATACAAAGGGATCGCATGCGGAAGGTCTTTGAGATATTTGAGCGGCTTAACTCTTTTAACTTCTAAAACGATAAACGCAATACCAATCACGATCATCGCGATATTTGCCAGAGTAAACTCTAAATGTTTTGCGGCCATCATGATCGTTCCCGTAAAGAGAATGAAACCCAAAATTACTGCAATCGTTGGGGTTAGAAATGCCATTTTTTTACGGTATGGCAAAACGCTTTTCGCTTGAAAAAGCAACAAAAAATTGAGTCCCATCAAAACCAAAAGCGCGATAACGCTGTAGTTGTGATAATCTATAGTCATATTGTACATGTAATTCATAAGCGAATTTTACTATAATATGTTTAAAAAAACGCGTTATTAGCAAGCAAGGATCATTATTATGGCTGTATCAGTTGAAGAAGCACTGCAATTAATTTATGAAAATATAAAACCTAAAACGACGAAAATTTTACCACTTGAGCTGGCACTTGGACATATTATCTCGCAAGATATTACGGCGACTTTGAACCTTCCCCCTTATGACAACTCTGCGATGGATGGTTATGCTATCAAATGTGACGAAATGGGTCAAAAATTAAATATTTTAAAAACAATTTTCGCAGGGGACAAAGAGGAATATATGCTTCAAACTGGCTCTGCCTATAAGATTATGACAGGCGCAAAAATCCCTTTTGGTGCTGAAGCGATTGTCCCTATTGAAGAGGCACAGACAGATGAAGAGTTTGTCACATTTTCTAAAGATGTCAAACATGGGATGCATATACGTTTATGCGGTGAGGATATCGAAGAAGATGATCTCATCATTGAACAAAATACCCTTTTATGTGCTCACCATATTACACTTCTTGCTTCGCAAGGGATCTCACATGTTAACGTTTATGCCAAACCTCGCGTTGCCCTTTTTGCTTCTGGAAGTGAACTCAAAATGCATTGGGAGAAGCTTGGCGTTCATCAGCTTTACAATACAAACACTCCTACTTTTATGGCTCGAGCCAAAGAGCTTGGTTGTAAGGCAGAGTTTTTGGGAACGACGGAAGATAGTGTGGAAGCACTTTGTGAGATGATACAAACTGCGCTTGATTATGATCTTATCATCACTTCAGGTGGAGTGAGTGTCGGTGATGCGGACTTTACAAAAGAGGCTTTTTCTTGTTTTGATTTTGAGCCACTCTTTGAAAAAGTGGATATCAAACCTGGCAAACCAACCACTTTTGGACGCATCGGCAATACTTTCATCTTAAATCTTCCAGGGAATCCGCTTGCAGCCACACTGAATTTTGAGCTTTTTGCAAAAGCGGCTATTTTGGCACTGAGCGCAAACGGTGAAAAATATATCAATGTCATAGAAACAAAAATGGGAACTGAATTTAAAACAAGAGCAGGAAAAAGAAGTCTCATTCCAGGATATTTTGATGGTTCATCTTTTTCTGCAGTAGAAAAGTTTGCACCCGGAATGATCTCGCCTATGGCAATCTCAAATGGATTTATAATGATCGATCAAGAGGTCTCTTTGCTTGAAGCAGGTCACAGCGTGAAGTTTATCTCTTCAAGATTTGGCTTTACATGTAAACATAAAAAAGATTTGGTAACTCATTAAACACTCGTAGGATTTGTAAAACTTTTTTGATTTTTGATATCTTCAAAAAGGTTTGCATTACCAAAATCTTCTCTCACTTCATCGCTGAAAATAATCTCTTCTAAAGCAATTTTACCCATCGCCTCTGAGTAAGCATCCTCTTTAAAACACTGAGCATATCCTGTGTCTGTTTCGTGGACAATGACGCTGTGAAGTTTGACCTCTTTTTCCCCGTTGACCTTACATGTAAGCCTTAGAAGTGCATCTATCATGAGATATATAACGCGGCTAAACTGCTCAGCAGAAGGCGACACTGGCAGTTCTACCCATCTTGAAGAGTGCTTTTTCATATCTTCTCTATATTCTTTAGAATCTCCGCTCCAAAGTGTGATCGCATGATCAAAACTCTCAACAAGTGCTTTCATATTTTGCTTCATCAGACCAAAATCATAGATCATCTGTCCATTGTCTAAAAAGTTTGATTCAAAAAGAATTTCCACTTTATAAGAGTGTCCGTGAATAGAACTTCTACATTTAACAGAACTGCAGCCACGTACAATATGTGCATTTTCAAATTTAAAAAGTTTTCTTATTATCATAATTATACTCCATGGTTTTGATCCCAAATATTAAATGCCAAAATTAACCCCTATTTTATGGGTTTTTAAAGGTATTTTTCTAATTTTATGACCCTTTTTTGACACCTCGGAATAATTTAGAATGGCACAAAACGGGCTAAACACGGTTGTTCTCAAACCATTTTTCTACATCATTGGTAATGTAAGTAATCTTACCATTTTCTTTTAACTGACCAAATGGTAGCCCTTTGCCGCGAAGTGTCTGTTGTTGAGTCTTGCTAATATTATATTTTTTTGAAAATTCATCAACGGTCAAATGTCGCTTAGCTTCTATACCTTGTTGTTCGTGAGGTGCGGTTTTAACATTCATTAATTTTTGCAACATTTCTTCCATTGATTTTAAGCGATTGTCAATATCTGATTCACCTAATGTATTTTTAACCTCTTCATCCGCATATATATCATAATTAGGGTCTCTCTGTTTAATAATTGTGCTTGCTATAAACATAAAATAATCTTGTTCCTCTTCTGTGAGACCTTGAAAATTTTTCATTGTATCCTCAGTTGAAATCCCCAATCTCATTCTAGTTTCCATATATTCAACATCTTCATCGGTCCATTCTCTTGGTTCTTCACCATCATACTTTGGAGACAAACTCAATATTTCGTCTATTTCTTCTTCTGTATATTCATGGATATATTCAGGTTCGGTATATTCTTCCATTGTGTCAACTCTACGATTTAAGATAGTAAATTATATCTAAAACTATATCAACCACTCCCCTTGCCCACTAAAATACCATATCTACCTCCACAAGTGTCATTTAATATTATTTATCATCTACTATTCCTTTGATATATTCCAAATCAAATTCATACTCATTAATACTATGACCTTTAAATTCTACAATCTTTGTATAATCACTAAGAATATAATCTAATTTTCTTTTATCTACTATTCCATACAACACACCAATAGAAAATAAACATCCATATAAATGTTGACTAACTTCTTTTCCATGTTTAGACATTGATAATTTTTGATTTAATTTAAAATCAATAGGTTATAATGAACCCCTAAAATCAAACCAGTAAAATCTATTTTTTAATTCCAAAACGCTAGAATAAAATACGGAATATATAGGGATTAAGAAATGAGCATCAAACGAAAAATATACAGTGC
>CAISHH010000037.1 GCA_903885085.1 uncultured Campylobacterales bacterium | reverse complement strand
CTTTACATAATATATATTATGCAACAAATCTCTCCACAAATCTCAGCATCAAGCTTGCAGTACAAAGATGACTTGTCACGTATACTGAATGTACAGAATGTCGAGCTTCATAACGGGAGGCGCTATTGTTGGTTATGTGCTTTCATTGATTACGGTTACGGAACTTAAGCATCTCAATTTTGAAGTTCGATGCCACCCACTGGTTTTATATACCTTCCTAAATCAAATCTCTTTATCCATATTTTTTTTATAACCGTCATAACACATAGGACCAATACCTTTGGCTTTGGCTTTGGCTTTGCCCCATTCTCCGCACAAGCTCCCACAAACCTAACACATAAAGTTTTTTGAGACTAACTGTCTGCATAATATACAAGACGACTAAATTTTATTATACTTGCGCATCATCTTTACAAGTCTATCAGGATCATTTTGAATTAATTCCCCATATAAAATAATTGCAGACTTTATCAAGTATTTTATTCTTTTACACTTACATTCATTTGGTGTTGAGATGAAACCAGAATACTCATATGAATCATGCATGCATGGCCCTCCACACACATAACGAGCCCAGCAGCTAACGCAAGTCTCGTTATTATCTACATTATTATTCTGATAAATTTTGATCTGCTCATTATCTAAACCGGAATATATGTTGCCCATCAAAGAATCATTACATGAATAGAACCGATGGCATGGATATATCAAGCCATCGGTATCTATTGCAATCATCTCCATTCCTGCGCCGCATCGATAGCATTTCGTTTTGCGTTTAATGAATGACTTGATGAATGATGAAAACGAAAGATAGTTAAAGCCATCTGGATATTTATATTTTAAAATATTACTTAATACTTTATCATCACCTTCGATTATCTGATCACATTCATCACTATTCAAACCAGCTTTATCACTTACAATTGATAAGGAGAGCTTATCCACTATATCTGCACTTAAAAAAGCTTCTACAATTTTTTCTGGATATGGATAATCATTACTTAATACAGAATTGATAACAAAACCTTTGCTCATAATATTTCTGAGCTTATATGCTCCTTTTATCGCATATTCAAAACTGTTATCATAAGACGATATTCGATATTTATTATGTATCAATTCCGGGAAATCTATACTAACTGCTACCTGGAAATCCTTTTCTTTTAGATACACAGATATTTCATCTGTTAATAACGACCCGTTTGTTGTAAGCGTATATTTGCACTTTATACCAATTTCTCCTGCCTTATTAATATAATATTTAATGATTTCAAAATTCAGTAATGGCTCTCCCCCAAAGAAACTTATCTCTACCTCCTTATTGCGAATATTGCGTTTTATGAACAATAGAATATCGTCTACTTTTTCTTTGGCAAGAAATTTATCACCACACTTATCTTTATCTGTTTGATTATAACAATAAGAACATCTGTAATTACATGCAGTTGTAACCTGAACTACTATTTTAGAAACTGATGGAACGCAATGTGTTGCCTCAGTATGAGTGTTATTAAAATAACCTTTTTCTTTTAGCGTATTAACACTTTCAATTATCTCCACATAATTATCAAAATCACATTTTATCCTTTCAAGAGTAGTTCCTCTGAAATCTCTTAAAAGTATCATTATTTCTTTTGATATTTTCAAAACGTTCAGCCCTATAGTTTCAAAGCAGTAAATCGAACCATTATACTCAATTATTTTGCACTGATAACCACAAGGTATTAATATCTCGTCATCTTGTATCATACGACATAATTTAAATATAGAGCCACCCATTGTAATGGATGGCTCTAATTGTTATGAAGCAGTGCAGCTATTTCCGCACTCTGCCGCAAAATCTTCTAAATCAATTTCGATATGCAATATTGTTATCATGTGTATCACCTCCTTTTTTTTAAGATTAAAAAATGCAATAAATCCTGAAATTTTTTCACTGGATAAAAACGTAAATACAAGATATTTATATACGCATAATACACATTGTGTCAGGTACGGTGTGATCGGAAAACAAGAATAGGCCAAAAACGGAAAAT
>CAISHH010000036.1 GCA_903885085.1 uncultured Campylobacterales bacterium | reverse complement strand
TCTTTTTTAATATAATCGATAATATCTTTTTGGATCAGTTTCTTTCGTAATTCTTTATCTACAATGCCACTTAAAATGATGGATGGAAGTTCACGTTCTAGGGCATATTCTACGATTTCGCCGTTGGGGGCATCGGGAAGATTAAGATCAAGAAGAGCAAGAAAATAGTTATATTTTTTAATGAAAAGTTTTGCTTCTTGGAAAGTATAAGCGATATCTATTTCAAAATCGAGTTCTGCACCCATTTTCAGTGAAATGAGTTTTGCCAGTGCTTTGTTATCTTCTACGATTAAAATTCTATTCATCCGTTTCTCCAAATACCAAGTAGATGATTTTATCTTTATAAACATAATAATCTTCTATTTATGGACTTTTATGTAAAATGCAAGAGTAATTCAGGAGTTTTTTATTGAGTAAAATTATTAAATTTGTCTACTTTTCTTTATTTTTTTCTATTATTATAGCAGTTGTGTATATATCAAATATCTATAAAGATGAATTGATACAAGAAAAACAAAATGAATATTTCACGACAAATACCGCACAACTCAATAGAGAAATAAATAAGTTAATCTCCGATAAAAAAGCAAGTCAGCTCATGATGCTGCAACAAGTAGTTTCAGATCATCAAATTTTGGAGCTGATAAAAACAAAAAAATTCGATGTAAACTCATACAAATATATATTTCAAAAATTACAGCTTTATGGTAAAGTTAAAGGCTCACGAGTACAGTTTATAGATTCTAAAGGGATCAGTCTGTGGCGGAGTTGGGACTCTGTCACAGGTGATAATCTAGCAAATATCCGCCAAGATGTATCGAGTATGGTAAAATCTCCCAGAGTCATCAGCAGTATCAGTGTTGGAAAATACGATATGACTTTTAAAACTATGATGCCTATTTTTAATAATGAAAATAGTTTTATAGGCTCTATCGAACTGATTTCCAACTTTGATTCTATAGTCGATGAACTAAAGCATTCTGGTTATAACTCTCTTGTTTTGGTTGATAAACACTATAAAGAGCAGATCATCTTTCCACTGACAAAAACATTTGTAGATGATTATTACGTAGCAAATCATAATGCTGATAAACAGATGCTTACATTTATCAAAAATAAAGGTGTGACACATTTCATCTCTCCTTATCATAGTTATGTCATAGATGGCAATACAGCTGTTTTTAATTATGCCTTGTTTGATGAAAAAGAGGTTTTTCTTGGGAATATCTTGCTCGCAAAGGATATGTCATCTTTTCATAAGCTCAAAATTGAACCAATAGAGAGTAAGGTACAAGGTTTATTGGCGATTTTTATTATACTCATTAGCTTTGGGTTTTATGTTCTTGGAAAAAATTACAATCTTCGTCTGAAAATGGATAGACTACTTTTTTTCTCCTTGGGCATCTTTATTTTTATCTATCTTTTTTATTTTTTGGCAGTACATTTTTACTATAAAGAGCAGGAAACTTCCTATACACAGGCATATAACGAGTCTGTAAAGATTAATTTTGAGAATATTACGAGTAAGTACGCTGATATTGCGCAGATAATATTTAAGCTTGAGATTGAAAATTCTAAGATCTTTGAGATCTTGAAGAAAGCTCAAAATTCAAGTGAAAAAGATGAAGCCAGAAAAGAGTTGTATGAACAGCTAAAAGATAAATATGAGCAAAATAAACTCTATGGCCTCAGACAGCTCCACTTTCACCTCTCAAATAATGAAAGCTTTTTAAGGATGCATAAGCCTGATTTGTATGGCGATGATCTTACAAGAAGTAGACCGACAGTTCGCTGGGTAAATGAACATCATCAAAGGGTTGACGGGTTTGAAGAGGGAAGAGTTTATAATGGGTTTAGACATATTTTTCCACTTTTTTATCAGTCTGATTCATCCAATAAATTTTATATGGGAAGTGTTGAGATCTCTTTTAGCTCTTTTTCTTTTATAAAAGATCTTGCTAGCACTGATAGATGCAAGGGCAGTTTTTTAATAAAATCGGATATTGTCAATACAACACTTTTTACAAGTCAAAAGTCCAACTATGAAAATTCCATGTACGGAGGTTGGTCTTTTGATAAAGCGGTTACGGAGAAGTTGAGAAATCTTTCCATTGATGCGGATATCTCTTTGATAGGCCCACAAGAGTATGTTTCTATACAAGAAAAGATTGAAAAAGGGGAAGTGTTTTCGATCCGTAATGAAAATAAAGATTATCTTTTTACTTTTATCCCGTTAAAAAATCCAATTACCAACGAAGTCGTTGCAGTATTTATCTTGCAAAAAAATAATACGATATTCTTAAATATGCAAAATAGCAAACGAATTGCTTATTTTGTCGGTTTTGTTCTCCTTTTGTTCGTATTTATGTACATGTACAAAGAGACTAGTCTTAAAAGAGAGTATAGATTATTGCTTCGTAAAACTCAGCGTATTTTAGATGCACAAGATTCTATAGTACTTATTATAGATAAAGAGGGGATCTTGGAAGTAAATAAGAAGTTCCTTGATTTTTTTAGTTATGACTCACTTGCGGTCTTTCAGCTCCATTATAAATATATTTCGGAGAAATTTTTGGAAGATGATAGATTTTTTCATATGGAGAGTATGGAGGACAAAAGAGATTGTGTAAAGAAACTTTCTACTCTTGATCCCAAAGATAAAATCGTTTCCATGCTAGATAAAAATGGAGCTGTTCATTACTTTTCCATACAAGAAAATAAACTAGAAGATAACTATCTTTTGGAGCTTTCAGATATCAGCGATACTATGAGAGAAAAGTTCCTTTTTATTGATAAAGCATATACGGATTCCTTGACAGGTGCATATAATCGTGAGTATTTTAATACGAATAGTGAAGCAATAATCAACTCCAAGAACAATAGTTTACATCTGGGAATTATCTTCTGTGATATCGATTTGTTCAAAAATGTCAATGATATCTACGGGCACGATGTTGGTGATGAAGTTTTAAAACAGATGGTAAAGATCATGCGTAAAACTGTACGTTCAAACGATATTATCATCCGCTGGGGCGGCGAGGAGTTTGTGATACTTTTATATGTTGAGTCTTTGAACATATTGGTAAAAATTGCAAATAATATCAGAGAAGCTATAGCCGCAGAGAGGTTTGAAAATGTTGGCAAGCTTACATGTAGCTTTGGACTTAGTGGTTATCATAAAGGCGAAGATATACAAAAGGCGATAAAAAGAGCTGATGAAGCACTCTATGAAGCAAAAGAAAGCGGACGCAACAGAGTGAAATTTAAATTTTAAGGAAAAATATGAGTATTTATAGAGAGTATGATATACGAGGAATTTTTGAAAAAGAGTTAAATGAGGCTAGTGTTGTACGCATAGGCTATGGACTTGCTAGCCGCATAGAAGGTAAATATGTTTCTGTAGGTTATGACGCAAGAAGTCATTCGCCTATTTTGTTTGAGTATTTGGTTCGTGGACTCAACGCTGGTGGAAAAACTGTGCTTGATATGGCAATGGTGCCGACACCCGTGAACTATTTTACTTCTTACCAAGAGTGGAACGGCATCACGCCAGACGCGTCTGTGATGATCACCGGTTCACACAATCCTAGCGAATATAACGGCTTTAAGATCACAGTCGATAAAGCGCCGTTTTTTGGTGAAGATATTTATGCACTCGGACGTGAAATAGAAACGATGCCAATGCCGCAAACAGTTGCTCGCGATGTAATAGAGATAGACGCAGTAAGCCGTTATGTGGATTTCATGATTAAAGAATTTACCCATCTTAAAGGGATGAGGGAGCGCATCGTTTATGATTGTGGAAATGGCGTAGCTGGAATCGTGACGGAGAAAATCTTTGGCGGTCTCGGGTTAAATACTAAGGGAATCTACATCGATCCAGACGGTACTTTTCCAAACCATCATCCAGACCCCTCAGATGAACATAACCTTGAAGATATCAAGAAACTTCTGGAAAAAGAGGGCGATATCGCTTTTGCTTATGATGGAGATGCTGACCGTATTGCTGTTTTGACGCATAAGAACAATATCAAAGGCGATATGATGGCGCTTTTGTATTCGATGAAGATGACAAATCCTGTCGTAGTGGGCGAAGTGAAATGTTCTCAAGTGATGTATGATGAACTAGAACGTCGCGGTGGCACGGCGATCATGTATAAAACAGGACACTCAAATCTTAAAGTGAAGATGAAAGAAGTGGGCGCGGACTTGGCATGTGAAGTGAGCGGACATGTATTTTTCAAAAACCGTTATTTTGGATATGATGATGCGATCTACGCAACGCTTCGTATGCTTGAACTCATTCATGATGGTATCGATCTTGACGCAGAACTTGCAGAGCTTCCAGAGGTGTTTTCCACAGAAGAGATCAAAGTCGAAACGACTGAAAAAGAGAAGTTTCTTATCATCGACAGACTTAAAGTTCTGCTTCAAAACCCGCCAAAAGGTTTTCCTCATATCAAAGATATCATCGATGTTGATGGTGTTCGCGTTATCTTTGATACAGGCTGGGGACTTGTGCGCGCAAGCAACACAACACCGATTTTGGTGACACGTTTTGAGTCTACATGTAAGGCAGATGCAACGTTATATGAAAGAGTTTTAAATGAACTTATCGCAGAGGCAAAAGGATCTTTATGAAACTTATACTGGCAACTTTAACAATAGCAATTTTATTTAGCGGATGTGCGCAAAAAGTACAGATTAGAGCACTCCAGCCTGCACAAATAGCACGCGCGGCAGAGACGAAGAAGATCTCCGTTGTTGATTTTTCAAATGACAGAGTCAACCTTTCAGGCAAGATAGAAGCCAAAATAGCGCAAAGCAGAGTGGATGGACAATCCTATTTTACGACGATAGGCAGAAAAGATTTCAATCAGGTCTTAGATGAACAAAAGATCCAAAACAGCGGTCTGATAGATCCCTCAACTGCAGTGCAAATGGGACATGTCATAGGAGCGCAAGCGATCATCTCAGGGGATGTTTCCCGTCCTTCGATGCAAGATACCAACTTTTATGAAAAGCGTACAAAATGTAATAAAGACCACTGTTGGGAAGTGCGTGTTTATTGTACAAGAGCCGTCGCTTCGCTCACCGCGGAGATCAGGATGGTAGACACAGCTAGAGGCGACATCATCTATGCTGACACGCTTACAAAAAATGGTTCATGGACACATTGTAGTGATGACTCGAGATTGATTCCCTCTCTTTCTATGGCCTCACAAGGTTTGGCTGAAGATATCAGCGAAGAGTTTGTGTCAAAGCTTGCTCCGCACTATGTGTATTTTAATGTAGAGCTTTTAGAAGATGCAGATATCGACTACAGCGACAGACAAAAATTATTACTCAAAAGCTCTTTAGAATATATCAAGGCAAACAGATTTGACAAAGCGGAAACTCTCTTAACTCAGCTTATCGATTCAACGGCTGAGAGAAGTTATGTGCCGTTATATGATCTTGGCGTTGTTAAAGAAGCGCAGGGCAAATACAGCGAAGCAAAAGCGCTTTATATGAAGGCAGATAGTTTGACCATCAAACCAGTTGAGCAGATAAACGTGGCGATCAACCATATTGATAGCATCATAGAGCAAAACAAACAAGCGCGCTCTCAGATAAATAAAAAGTAAAACAGTTATGAAACTCTCTTTTATCTTTATCGCAGTTTTACTTTTATTGGTTGGATGTTCAAAACCGCCGACTGTCGAAGTGCCACCAAAACCGCAACCTTTGTGGATGACAAATCCTCCCGCAGATGCATCTTCACTTTATGGTGTGGGCGAGGGCGTAGATAAAGAAACAGCGCTTGCAAATGCTCTCAATTCTATCGCTTCCACTTTGAGTGTATCTGTAAAATCAAAACTGACTACCGATACGAGAGTTTACACTTACAACGGAGTTGAAAACTATACAAGAGATGATGAGCAAAAAGTCGCTTTACATGTCAAAGAGCTGAGACTGAGCAATTATGAAATTTTAGAAAGTGAAAAGATCGGGTTTAATAGTTATGCCGTTTTGGTAAAAGCATATAAATCAGCACTCTTTAAGAGTCTTAAAGATGAAACAGACAAGACAATTACTTTACTAAAAAATGATGAGTCCACAAGCAAGTCGGCAAATATTTTAGAGCAGTTTTATTTTTATGAACATGCTTCATATGTGAGTGATGATCTGTTTTATAAGTCACTTGTGTTAAAAGTGCTAAAACCTTCGTTTGGTGATGGATATATCATGGCAGAGATCAACTCCATAAATGAGAGTTTTAGCAAGTTGAAATCTAATATCACTTTTAGTGTCACAGCTGATAAAGAGAGCCAAAATCTTATCGATCCGTTCAAATCAATCTTGAGTGATAGAGGCTTTCAGATTGGACAAAAAGAGGACAGATATCACTTACATGTAAGCATCACATCCAACACCGTATTTACTCACGCTTACGGATTTAACCTTGCAAGATCGGCTATAAATATTGATATACGAGATAGTAAAAACAAAATAGTTCTAAGTAAAAAAGTCGATATCATAGGTCAGTCATCACAAGGCAATGAGGTCGCCAAACAGGATGTCGCTATAAAATTTAAACAGAGTATGCGGGATATTTTGTAATAAGTATCTCACTTCAATTGGTTCAAAATATCTAAAGTGCTCATCTCAAACTTAGAAAATGCAAACCACTTTTTACCCAAATCTTTTAAACTTGCTCCGATGTGGTAGATCTCAAAAGCATAAGCATCATAAATCTGTCCATCGAAAAAGATTCCTTGTTTTTGGCTGAGTGTTTTATCTTCAAAAGCGGACTCCTTTTTGAGATTTAACTCTGTAGCCAACAGAATAGATAACAACATTTGACTTATTGAGCTTGTCCATTTATAAAACCTCCAATTGTTTTTGAAGTTGTGTTCTTTTATTTAGGCAACGTCCATAAGTCCAAATTCTACTTTAAAATCTGTAGCTTTTACTTTTGGGACGATCATATTTTTCACTTTATTTAACTCGATGATGCCGTATCTTTGAAGAGTTTTAAGTGTCCTTGAGAGGTTAGACTTTGCACGACCTGTCAGCTCTTCCAATTCTGCTAGCGATTGAGGATTCTTATCGAGTATAACTCTCAAAAGTTCCTGATTTTCACTTGACAAAATCTGAGCCATTGATTTTAATGACTCAAACCAGATTTTAGGTTCATCTTTTTTAGGAACATATTCCCCTTTTGCAATGGCAATAGTTCTTTTTTTATACTGTTCAAACGGCATGATGCCCACTAGAAGGGTTGTTGTTTTCATATTTGTAACTCCTAATTGTTGTCTATATAGATTTGCACACTATTACAAAAATCTTCTATAAGCATCGCAGCTGATTCAAACTCTAAATCATCCATATCGTTTCATTTGTTATCATCTAATGATAACTTATTTATTTTAAGAGTTGTGTTAAATATTTTAAATAGTAGTGTGCTTTGTAGTATTTATGAAGATATATGGCAGATTGAAAGATTTTTCTCGTATCAAATAAGCTAATTTATTTATTTTTATTTTCAAAATGAAGAAATAAAAAATAAAACAAATCCCTAAAAATAGGGATTTTAAGATTTTTATTTTTATTTTTATTTTTATTTTATTTTTTATTTACCAGTAAATAGACCATAGTTTTTTTTATTCCCTCTCTACCTATTTCACCATCATGATACATTTTATAAACCACTTTTTGAAGATATTTAATATCCAAATCATCAACTCTTTTATGTATTTCAGATATTTTACTTCTTGGATGAAGTTTTAAATCTTCTTTTATCAATGCTCGTAAATGCGGTTCTTCCATGGTTTTTAAACTTGGCTTTAAATCATGTTATAATGAACCCCTAAAATCAAACCAGTAAAATCTATTTTTTAATTCCAAAACGCTAGAATAAAATACGGAATATATAGGGATTAAGAAATGAGCATCAAACGAAAAATATACAGTGCTGAGTTCAAAGCAAAATTGGTT
>CAISHH010000035.1 GCA_903885085.1 uncultured Campylobacterales bacterium | reverse complement strand
TTATAGCGGATACAGGTTTTTGGTTTGCTCTGTTTGATCGTCGTGACAACCATCATCAAGCAGCGCGTGCTTTTTTTGTCACCCTTAAAGAGCCTTTTATCACGACATTACCCGTATTAACTGAAGTGTGTTATTTGCTTCAAACTCTTTGTTATCCACTTAAACAATACCTTCGCCAAAAATCACGCGGCTTTTGCATGAATTCTACCGATTTCTGCGGCCTGGAAAATGCTATCGTCAATTAAAAAATCCTCAGCATTCTTGCCCAGTGAATTTATAATGCGACGCGTGTATTTTCGAGCTCTAAAGATGGTTTTCAAGTCCAGCATACTACCTCTATTTATGCCCTCCATTTTGGTGGATAATATCTGCGAAAAAGTCACCATAAAGAGAGAAAAATTAGCCGCATTGCCGACTTGCGTTTCTTTAATATTCATAAAATCTTCCAGTCCCCAATATTGCTTGGCATCACGGAAATTAAACTCAATTTGAAATCGCAAAGAGTAATAATCAATTACCGTTTCGCTGGCGAGTGCCAAATCATCGCTAAACAATAACACTTTTGCAGTTCTTCCTGTTGTCAGATTAGTTTTTACGATGATGACAACATTCAGTAATTCAGGAAAATTCTTGTGCCAAACCTGCACTTGGTAAACACGGGTTCGAATACCTTTTTCGAGAAGCTCTTCTTTTAGATGCTCCAACGTCAACGTTTCCAGTGTTAATTTTTCGCCATATTTACGCGGCTTTCCCTTTCCTGAATACTCGCCAGGGTAGGGAAAATAAAGCGTCGAATCACAGCGCAACTTACAAATCAAATGTAGACCTGCCTGTTTAATCGCTTGTAAGCCAGCGTTGTTGCCCAATGCGCCGTCGTACACAAAATATATGACATCCACATCTAATCCTATCAATGTTAATGCAGCGCGAATGCAGCCTTGCAGTTGTATTTGGAACGGCGATAACGTGACTTCTTTTTTGTTTTTGTTAACACTCCCTTTGGGTCTGCCAGGTTTTTTTTGGGGCATAACGGCCTTAGGTGCACTTTTCTGGACATCACCACGCACTAATTGCTCTGTGATTAAAGGGTAAGCAGTCCGCGTTTCGACAGACAATAATGACACGTTTAAAAAACATAGCCCAGGTAGTGGCTTGTTGTAAATCGAAGAAAAAAAATCCCCAACCCATGCGTTTCTTTCCCTGATTTGGTTACCATGACCTCATCACCAATCAGCAACCATACGCCTTTAGTTTTCTGTACGTGTTGTTTTATGAGTTGCCAGCGTAGCATCGACCAATCTATTTTCTCTTTAAAAAATCGCTGCACTGTCCGATAGCTTCCGCCTTTTTCAGTCCATCGCGACAGACCTCGCATCGTTACGCGACCGGTCATCGACAACATGGCATCAATAATCAGGGTCATCTGCTTTAAGGTGCGCCCTGTTAAGTGTGGACTTAGCGTGCTTAGTATTGCTAAAATTTCGTTCATGGTCAGTTGGGGTGGGAATGCGTTGTCAGAAAATGTATTCTACCTTTTCTGGCCATTCTCCTTTCTTCGATATTTAAAAATCACTCATGCCGATTGGCGAAGGTATTGGCTTAGAAATACTGATTTGAGGCGCAGCGATACCCACACCTTCGGTAGATGCTAGGGTATCTTGCAGTTTTTTAATAAGCTGCAAAGTTTCAGTGCTGCTGACATCAGTAATAGGCTCCGCGTGTAAACGCAGTACTTTGGCACCTAATTGTGCAATTTCAATAATGGTCGTCATTAGG
>CAISHH010000034.1 GCA_903885085.1 uncultured Campylobacterales bacterium | reverse complement strand
GTTTCTTCTGTTTAGGTGGTTTTTTGTCGTAAAGAAATTTTACCTAAAACATCGAGAAACTCGACTTTTATGAGCTTTTTTCAAACTTCCAAAAACCTTAAATTAGAGAATGAAGTTGGAGATTTGCAAAAGGCTCTATAAGTAGGTCTTTTGACAAATAAGTCGGCAAAATCTTTGCACTCACTTTGTAAATCTGCCAAGTTTCTAAATCCTAGACTCTTGAGATCTTTTTCGTTGATCCCTACAAACTCTTGCTGATGATTGTAAATAAGCATGCTGATTCCTTATTTTTCGCTTTCTAATATTTTTTTATACAGGGTTTGAGCTTCTTCTATATCTTTTCTATTAGCTGGTTTTCGCGCGGCAATATAACCTGTGATTGTGCCCTCGGCATCAAACACTGGTGTGATCTCTGTTTCAACCCAATAATACAAGCCATCTTTTCGTAAATTTTTTACAATGCCATGCCATGCTTTACCTGCTTGAATATCATGCCACATTTGAGCAAATGCAATACGTGGCATATCTGGATGCCTCACAATATTGTGAGGCTTGCCGATCAATTCATCTTTTTCGTATCCAGAAATTTCACAAAATTTTCTATTTGCAAACGTTATCACACCTTTCGTGTCAGTTTCGCTTACAATAGCTCTTCCCTCAAAGTGATATTCTTCATCTATTACATCCCGCGTATGCATATAAAAAAACCTTAAATTCTAAGTTGGGGGTAATATAGCATATTCTCAACTAAAAATCACTTATTTATAACTATCTTTGATACTTTTTGCATCTTTTTGATTCAATAAAGATGCAATATCAGCTTCACTCGCATGTTTTATCATTTCAAATGTTCCAAAATAGTTTAAAAGTTTTTGTATTTTTGCTTTTGAAATCCCATTTAGTGATAAAAGCTGGCTCTCTTGATCAAGTTTGAGTTTTGTTTTTTTATGAAAAGTAATGGCAAGTCTATGCGCTTCATCTCGGAGTCTTTGTACAAATTGGAGTCTTTTATCTGTTGTTTTGAGATTGAAACTTTTCTCTTTGGTATGGACTATATCTTTTGCTTCCCCTTTTGCTCTGTGGCTTTTTGCATCGATTTTCTCTTTGGAGATTGCTATAACATCCAAGAAAACACCATTGGAGGCTAAAAGATCGATAGCGAGACTTAGAAGTGTTGTTCCCCCATCGAGAACCCAAAGGTCGGGAGGCGTATTTTTTTCAAAACTTTCTATTCTTTTTGTGAGCATCTCTCTCATTTGTGAATACTCATCACGTGAATCAAGATGATAGTTACGATAAGATTTTTTATCAAATGTTCCATCATCATATACAGCCATCGCTCCAACGGTTGCTTGTCCACTCATGTGAGAGTTGTCAAACACTTCTATTCTTAACGGCACTCTTTGAAGTTGGTAAAGCTCCCCTAAGGAGAGTGAGAGTTCATAAGAATCATCGACTTTAGTTTTACTCAGGAGTTCATTCGCATTTAAAAGAGCGAGCTCTATAAGGCGTTTTTTATCCCCGATTTTTGGGACATTTATCTCAGCTTTTCTTTGAAATAAAACAGAGAGATATTCTTTTAAAAGTTCCTCTGATTCAAAACTTTCCGCCACTAAAATCGGAGCGATGATAGGCGGAATCTCTTTGGCGTAAAACTCCAAAAGGGCGCGATAATAAAGCTCATCTTTATCAAAGCCCTCATTGAGATAGATAAAATCATGCGAGGATGAGATGATCTTACCATTTCTCATAAATATTCTTACAACAACGGCGCGGTTTTCTTTATGTGAGACAACAAAGATATCGTAATTATCATTTGTTGCAAGATCGATTTGCGAAGAGATATTGGATTTTTCTATTTTTTGGATTCTTGTTTTTATCTCATGTGCTTCTTCAAAACGAAGTTCATTAGCATAAAAAAACATCTTTTCTTTGAGTTGTTTAAGAAGTTCTTTTTTATTTTCTATAAAGCCTATCGCTTTATCTATCTCTTTTTGATAGAGAGTTTCTTGTACATTAAATTCACAAGGTGCAAGACATTTTTTGATCTGATAATACAAACACGCTTTTTTCCCGCCAAGACAGCTTTTTTTCTGCACAAGTTTAGTAAGTTCATAAATAGAGTCCAAAAGCTCTTTTGCACCTACTGAGTAGGGACCAAAATATTTGACATTTTTGGAATCTATCACTTTTCTTGTAATCTCAAAGCGTGGATATCTTTGTGTCTGATCTATATAAATATAAGGATATGTCTTATCATCGCGAAGGAGTATATTGTACTTTGGTTTGAGCTGCTTGATAAGCGAGTTTTCTAAAATAAGCGCATCATGTTCAGAATTTACAACAATATAATGCATCGATACTGTTTCACTCAGCATTTTAAAAATTCGTGGATTGAGTGATGAATTTGGACGTAAAGATGGAGTGAGAACCCAGTAGCTTTTGACGCGATTTTTAAGATTTTTGGCTTTTCCTATATAAAGAAGCTGTCCTTTTGCATCAAAATACTGATAGATTCCTGCAGTCTGGGGAAGGTTTCTAATTGTGTCTATCATGGATAATCTTTCTGATATCTTCTATGACATTGTGTAGTTTTGACTCTTGTGCATTATTTGTAAATTCTGCATTTGCTCTTTCTGGATAGAGTTCATTTGTGCTGCAACCACCATGAAGGTCGTCCTCTTTGTGCGGTTTAAAAGAAACATAGGCTCTGATATCTGAGATGCTGACTTCACAGCACTCTTGCGGTGGCATTTGTCTTAAAGGTGTTTTAATAGATTGTATTATAATATCAAACTCTTGTTTAGCCCATGGGTGGCTGAGGACGAAATTGAGAACATTATTTTTAAAGTATCCATACACGATCATATTTTGAAGATGTAGTGGAAAAAGTTCTTGAATTTTTTTGATACAGCGAAATTTAGATAATTTTGAAAACTGAGGTTTATTTTGCAAAGAAGAAAGAATCTGATTGGCATTTTTCATGTTGTGATTATAACATTCCTATCATTAAATTTATTTGGATGTGGCTATAAAGCGGCTCCATATTATATTGGTGAGAAAGATTTAAATCAAACGAAAGTACCGAATAAATGATAAAGTATGATGTAATAATTGTGGGAGCTGGAATTGCGGGACTTTACGCTGCTATGAATCTGCCAAAAGAGAAAAAAATTCTTATTATTAATAAGCGTGAGACTTTTAAATGTAATAGTTTTTATGCACAAGGCGGCATTGCTTTGGCGGTTGATAAAGAGGATATTCCTTTACATGTAGAGGATACTCTAAACGCTGGAGATGGACTTTGCGATAAAGATGCCGTGGATGTGTTAAGCCAAAATTCCCGTATTGTCATTGATAATCTCATTAATATGGGATTTGAGTTTGACAAAGACAGCGAGGGAAATCTGCTTTACACAAAAGAAGCAGCACACTCACGAGAGCGAATTTTACATGCTGGCGGCGATGCAACGGGAAGATATGTACATCTTTTTCTTTTAGAACATAATCCACATCCGATGCTTTGTGATTCAAGAGTGGTTGATCTGCTTATAAAAGATGGCGAATGCTATGGCGTTACTGTGTTAGATCATAGAGAACAGAGAAATATTTACGCGGACAAAGTGATCATCGCAAGCGGTGGAGTGGGTTCTTTGTATGAGTTTCATACCAATGCTCCGACAATCAGTGGTGACATGCAAGGGTTATGTGTTTTAAAAGGGCTGAAGTTAGAGATGATGGAAATGATGCAGTTTCATCCGACTGTCTATGTTGGCAATGATGGAGCGCAAAAACTTTTACTCACAGAAGCTCTAAGAGGCGAGGGCGCAAGCATCGAAGATAAAGATGGAAGAAGATTTCTTTTTGATTATGATCCTCGTGGTGAGCTGGCTTCTCGTGATATTGTCAGCAAAGCAATCTATGACTATAAACAAAAAACCGGTTCAGAAGTTTACCTTTGTATGAAAAACTTTTCTTACGAGTACTTTGTAAAAAGATTTCCAAATATCTATAGCAGTATGAAAGATTTTGGTTACAACTTACCTCAAGATAGAGTACCTATCTCTCCAGCTTTTCATTATGCAATCGGTGGAATTAAAACAGATCTGAGTGCTAGAGTTGCAGGTGTGCATTCACTTTATGCCATCGGAGAAGTGGCTTCTACTGGAGTTCACGGAGCTAACAGACTTGCTTCAAATTCTCTTTTGGAAGGTCTTGTTTTTGCAAAGCGCGCTGTGGAGGATATCCTCGCAGATCATACAAAAAAAGAGTCTGTGGAGTTTGATATTGTAGATGAGGTTATGAGCTATAAAGAAGATAAAGAGAAGAAAAATCTGCTTCGTAAAATCATGTGGGAGAAAGTTTCTATTGTGAGAACGAAAGTGGGGCTAAATGAGGCTTTAGGGCAGATTGATGCTCTTTTGAATGAAAAAATTGGTAGACTGCTCAAGTTTCGTTTACTAACAGCAAGAGAAATAGTTGTTGGGGCATTAGGCCGAGAGAAATCTATTGGTGTACACACCATAGAAAATTAAGGAGTTCAGGAATGCACGAATTGGATTTAACTACCAGTTGGGTGGGTATAGTCGCTTTAGCGGTTTTTATAATAGCATACTATTTTATAGCGACAGAAGAAAAATATGAGATCAACAAAGCAAAACCTGCGCTATTTGCAGGGACGTTTATGTTTATGCTTATTGGAATTTACTATGCTATAAACGGCTTGGATAATCATGCCATGCATAATGAGCTTGAGACTCTTATTTTAGAGATTGCGGAGATCTTTTTCTTCCTTTTTGTTGCGATGACGTATATCGAAACATTGATAGAACGCGGTGTCTTTGAGCTTATGAAGTATAAGCTTGTTTCAAAAGGCTATACCTATAAAAAATTGTTTTGGTTTACAGGACTTTTGGCATTTTTTATCTCTCCAGTTGCTGACAACCTTACGACGGCACTTATCTTATCGACTGTTCTTTTTACTATAGACAAAGAGAAAACTCTTTTTCTTGTTCCCGGAGCGATAAACATTGTTGTAGCGGCAAATGCCGGAGGTGCTTGGTCTCCATTTGGTGATATTACGACATTGATGGCTTGGACTGCAGGAAAAGCGAATTTTGTAGATTTTCTCTATCTCTTCCCCGCATCTGTAGTGGGATGGTTAGTAACTGCCTTCTTGCTTTCTTTTTCAGTGCCCGAAGGCAAACCAGCATTTGATCCGCAGACTGAACAAAAACCACGCTTAAGAAAAGGTGGTATGGTTGTTGTGTATCTTGGAGCGTTGACGATTATCATTGCTGTTTTGGGTCATCAGTTTTTTGATTTTCCTGCAATGTGGGGTATGATGTTTGGTCTTTCAATTCTCAAACTCTACTCATTTACGCTCAATCGTAAGAGTACAGAAGGGTTTAATATTTTTGTTAATATGCAAAAAGTTGAGAATGATACCCTTCTTTTCTTCTTTGGTATCCTTTCTGCTGTTGGTGCCCTACACTTTTTAGGTTTCCTTCATTATGTTCATAACCTTTATGGAGCAATTGGAAGTACGGCATCAAATATCGGCGTCGGATTTTTATCAGCTATCGTCGATAATGTTCCAGTTATGAGTGCTATTTTGAAGTCTTCTCCAGAGATGGGAATGGATCAGTGGCTACTCGTAACTATGACAGCGGGTATTGGTGGAAGTCTTATTAGTTTTGGTAGTGCTGCGGGTGTTGGTGTTATGGGAAGAATGAAGGGAATTTATACTTTTGCAGCTCATATGAAACACTCATGGACTATTCTTGTTGGATATGGCGTTTCTATTGCTATTTGGTATGTTCAGTTTGAGATTTTAGGTCTTTACTAAATCATCGATTAATCTATTTTATTGTATCCTTTCATACAATTTGAAGGGGTACAACACCTCTTCATAAGCCACTTGGCACTCATAAATACTCCATATTAAAGGCATTTATCATGACAAATGTAAGCATTATCGTTTTAGATTTTGGTTCCCAGTACACTCAGCTTATCGCTCGTCGTCTTCGTGAAGAGAAAGTTTATTGTGAAATTCTTCCATATTACACAAAAGTTGATGAGATCAAATCCAAAAATCCAAAAGGAATTATCCTTAGTGGTGGACCATCTTCTGTATATAATGAACATGCATATACAGTAGATCAGGGCGTATACAGTATGGGTATCCCAGTTCTTGGAATCTGTTACGGTATGCAGAGAATCGCTGTAGATTTCGGTGGTTCAGTTGTGAGAAGTTCTCACCATGAATATGGAAAAGCAGAACTGACTATTTTAGAGAATGACGGGAAAATCTCTCCTTTGCTTGATAACTGTGACAATGACCGTATCGTTTGGATGAGCCATAGTGATAAAGTTGATGTCTTACCTGAGGGCTTTCTTCCTATCGCAGTTTCTGGAAACTCTCCATTTGCGGCTATTGCAAATGAGGAAAAACGCGTTTATGCAATGCAGTTTCACCCAGAAGTTCAACACTCAGAAGAGGGTTATTTGATGCTTCGCAACTTTGCTAGAAAGATTTGTGGTATCGAAGAAAAATGGAAAATGGAACATTTCTTAAAAGAGCAGATCAAGCTTATTCGTGAGAAAGTAGGAACTGGTAAAGTTCTTTGTGGACTTAGCGGTGGAGTGGATAGTTCTGTTGTTGCGGCTATGCTTTATGAAGCGATCGGCGATCAACTCATTCCTGTATTTGTGGATAATGGACTTTTAAGAAAAGGGGAACGTGCACAAGTAGAAGAGATATTTAAAATCAATCTAAAAGCTCCTTTAGTTGTTGCAGATGCGAGTGAACTCTTTTTAGGTCGCCTTGCAGGGATCAGTGATCCTGAGACAAAACGTAAGATCATTGGACATACTTTTATAGAAGTTTTTGAAGCTGAAGCTAAAAAACATGACGGTATCAAGTTTCTCGCTCAAGGGACATTGTATCCTGATGTTATCGAGTCTATCTCGGTCAATGGACCTTCAGAGGTTATCAAGTCTCACCATAATGTTGGTGGCTTGCCTGATTGGATGGATTTTCAACTTATCGAGCCACTTCGTGAACTTTTCAAAGATGAGGTTCGTAAAATTGGACTAGAACTCGGTCTTCCAGAAGCTATGATAAATCGTCATCCATTTCCTGGACCAGGTCTTGCGATTCGTATCATGGGTGATGTAAATGTTCCTGATTTAGATCTTTTACGCGAAGCTGATGTGATCTTAATCGATGAGCTAAAAGCTAGCGGATACTACGCAAAAACATGGCAAGCCTTTGTGGTTTTACTCAACGTAAAATCAGTCGGTGTTATGGGAGATAACCGTACGTACGACAACACAGCTTGTGTACGCGTCGTTGAGGCAGTAGATGGAATGACAGCAACTTTCGCTCATCTTCCGCATGATCTTTTAGAGAGAATCTCTCGCCGTATTATCAATGAAGTTGATGGTATTAACCGTGTGGTTTATGATATATCATCAAAACCGCCAGCTACAATAGAATGGGAATAAGCCAAAGGCTTTTCCCAATATGCAAAAAAATATCTATCTTTTTTCTTTGACACCTAGTGAAGGTGTTACTCATATAAACTCCTTACATGTAAGCACTTTTACTCCCGATATCGACTTTAAAAACTATGATTTTCTTATTATCACTTCCAAGCAGATTTTAGAGGTACTAAAAAATTATGATGAGAGTTGGAAAAGCTTAGCTGTTTTGGCAGTTGCAAAACCCACAGCAGACGCAGTGGTAAAAGCAGGCGGAAAGATTTTGGAATTTGGAAGTGGATATGGAGATAATTTAGCTGAGATTATCACTTCTTACCCTCAAGAAAAAAGATGGCTCTATCTTCGAGCAAAAGAGGTCGCATCAGATTTTGTCTCTACATGTAAGCAAAATGGATACAATATCGACGAAGTGATTTTATATGAGACTTCATGTTCGCATGAGCTCTTACATGTAAGCATCGAAGATGATGCGACGCTTATCTTCACTTCACCCTCAAGTGTGGAGTGTTTTTTAAAGCACCATGATTTTAAAGAGATGCAAAATATTATCGTCATCGGTACGACGACAGCAAGGGCAATCCCTTACCATGTAAGCTATAAAATAGCTTCACAACCAACAATGCAAAGCTGCATACAAAAGGCACAAGAATGAATGATTCAAAAGAGTATCTCGATAAAAAAGCGTTTTTTGATCGAGTGATAACAGTCTATGGACGTAATGTCGTCGTGGAAGTTTTAGAAGATGAAAATGTAACGATCCACAAATTGCATTTGGCAGATTCAAATAAGCAAGACGGCGTGATAAGTACGATTCTTTCACTTGCTAAAAAAAGAGGTGTCGAGATAGCGTACCATGATAAAAATGCACTTTCACGTATCTCGAAAAATGCAAAACAAGATCAAGGTGTGTGCGCGGATATTATCGCTGAGACTTACAAAAACGCAAATGAGATAGCTGACTTAAAAGAGTATAGACTTTTAGCCCTCGATGGTGTGCAAAACCCGCAAAATCTTGGGATGATTATCCGAAGTGCAGCGGCTGGAAATATCGATGGGATCATCTTGCCAAAGAAAAATAGCGCAAAAATCTCTCCGCTTGTGATAAAAGCAAGTGCGGGAACACTTTTTAAAATCCCTATATATTATTGTAATGCATTGGAAGACGTTTTAAAAAAGATTAAAAATGAATGTGATATATTTGCGCTAAACTCTTCTGCGAAAGATGACTTAAACAGCTTGCATGTAAGTAGAAAAGCGGTTTTCATCTTAGGAAATGAAAGTGATGGAATCAGCCGTGAAGTACAATCTCTTTGTAACGCATCGGTTAAAATTCCGATGAACAGAGGCGTAGAATCACTCAACGTAGCCGTAACTGCGGCATTGATAAGTTTTCTACCGAGATAGGTATAAAGGAAAAAATATGAAAATTGTCTGTCCTCACTGTTTTTCAGTTAATAATGTTCCACTCAAAGAGTCTTATGTTAAGGCAAATTGCGGAAAATGTAAAAACTCTTTACTAGACACAAAACCTGTAAGTCTAAGGGCGCAACATTTTGATGAACTTGTAGTCAACAGTGATATTCCAGTTATTGTCGATTTTTGGGCGCCTTGGTGTGGACCGTGTAAGATGATGGCACCCACTTTTGAAAAAGTTGCGGCTTCGTATCCGCTTAAGATGCAATTTGTAAAAGTCAACACAGAAGAGGAACAGCATTTAGGCTCTCGCTTTGGCATACGAAGTATCCCGACTCTCATCATTTTTAAAGGCGGTAAAGAGGTTCATAGAGTCTCAGGCGCGCTTGATGAGAGAAGTCTAGTTTCTCTTGCATCACAGTTTATCTAAAGGCACAAGTATCAAACACAAGATATTAAAATCTTACTTCGGTTACGATGAGTTTCGTCCACTTCAAGAGAGGGCGATAGATGCGATACTAGAGCATAAAGATCTGCTGATGATCCTTCCAACTGGTGGGGGAAAATCTTTATGTTATCAGCTTCCATCTTTGCTGATGGATGGCGTGACTGTCGTAGTTTCTCCGCTTTTAGCGCTCATGTACGATCAAGTGATGGCACTGAGAAATAACGGCGTCAAAGCTGAAATGATCTCTTCTATGCAAAATGAAGAGGAAATAGCAACTATCCGTCAAAGACTCTTGGACTCGGATATTAAGCTTCTCTATGTCGCTCCTGAACGCTTTGCTTCATTCGAATTCATCAACTTTCTAAAATCTCTGAAACTCAACTTTTTCGTTATCGATGAAGCGCATTGTGTGAGCGAATGGGGACATGAGTTTCGTGTGGATTATCGAAAGCTTAATCTCTTGCGTGAAAATTTTCCTAGCACTTCAATAGCCGCTTTTACCGCAACGGCAACGCCAAAAGTAGCTGAAGATATCATACACGCACTTACACTGGGAAATCCCGTAGAGATACGCGGAAAAGTGTTTCGTAAGAATTTGCATATCAGCGTTGAACCTCGTGAAAAAGATGGACGTACACAACTCCTAGAATTTTTGAAAAACTTTAAAAACGAGAGCGGTATCGTGTACGCTTTTTCAAGAAAACAGACCGAAGCGGTGGCAGTATTTTTGCACACAAACGGTATCAAAGCCAGAGCTTTTCACGCTGGACTTCCCTCACATGTAAAGGAAAATACTTTCAAAGCTTTTGTTCGCGATGAGATTCAAGTGGTTGTCGCAACCATCGCTTTTGGGATGGGAATCGACAAAAGCAATATCCGTTTTGTCGTGCATATGAACCTACCTAAAACGATAGAAAACTACTATCAGGAGATTGGACGCGCTGGGCGTGATGGACTCGATTCTGATGTGCTTCTTTTGTACAGCGGAAGTGATGTTGTGATGCAAAGAGAGTTTATAGAACAGCTCGATGAGTCGCCATATAAACAAAATGCTTTCAATAAGATCGAACAAATGAGCCGTTACGCAACGATGGAAGAGTGTCGTCACCATTTCATCGCATCCTATTTTGAAGATGAGATAGAAAACTGTAAAACAGCTTGTGATAATTGTACAGAGGTGCAGGGTGAAAAAACAGATATCACCGTTGATGCACAAAAGTTTCTCTCCGCAGTTTATAGAACAAACCAGAGTTTCGGTCAAGCCTATGTGATAGACGTACTTCGCGGAAGCAGTGTTCAAAAGATACTTGATAACGGACACGACAAACTCTCTGTTTACGCCATCGGTGCTGAGAAATCAAAAACTTATTGGGAGCGTATCAGCGAACGTTTAATGGAACTCAGCGCGCTTAAACGTGGAGAATTCCTCTCTTTAGTTTTGGATAATGTCGGAATGAGAATACTTAAAAATGATCTTAAAGTTTCTATCAAAGAGGAACGCTTACATATAAAGGCGAAAAAAGAGTTTGTCGTACATAAAGATGAAGATGTTGACAGCGAAGTTTTTGAAAAATTACGAGCCTTGCGTGCGCAAATAGCAAAAGAGGAAAACAAACCCGCCTACATTATCTTTGGAGATAAAACCCTCAAAGAGATGGCAAAACTCCTTCCTAAAAATAAAGAAGCCATGTTACATGTAAGCGGTGTCGGCGAAGTGAAATTTGAGCGCTACGGAGAGCAATTTTTGGAACTTTTACAAAGTATAAACTAAGAGCTAACGTGATCTATGCGTATATTAGGATAGAATTATTGACATGAAAAAGATTATTTTTGTTTTATCATTATCTATCTCATTATTTGCGACTCAAAAAGTGGTATTGCAGCTCGATTGGCTGAACCAGTTTCAGTTTGCTGGATATTACATGGCAAAAGAGTTGGGTTATTATAGGGATACTGGTCTTGATGTTGAGATCAAAGAGTTTACAAAAGATACGGATATCTTCAGTGTCATCCCTGAAAAAAAAGCTGACTTCGCTGTTGGACATTCATCGATAATAATCAGTCAGATAAACGGTGCAGATATTGTTGCATTAGGTGCTATTTATCAGCAATCGCCCATGATTTTACTTACAAGAGATGATACAAACATTAGTACTGTTGCTGATCTTAAAAATAAAAAAATCATGCTTTCAAATGATGCACAGGACATGGCTTCACTTCTGGCAATGCTTTCCTCTAAAGGGATAGCTCTAAAAGATGTCAAACTCATACCACATAGCTTTAACCTTGATGATCTTATAGATAAAAAAACTGATGCCATGGCTTCATATATATCAAATGAACCCATACGCATGGAAGACAAAGGTATTGGTTATAAAATTTTCAATCCTAAGGATTGCGGGTTTCGTTTTTATGATGATATCTTATTTACCTCTTCTGTATATATTAAAAACAATCCGCAAACAACAAAAAATTTTTACGAAGCTACGATGCGGGGCTGGACATATGCGTTTGATAATATTACACAGAGCGCTGAGATCATATACAAACACTATAATACACAACACAAAACTCTTATCCAACTGATAAAAGAGGGGGAAATGCTCAAGCGTCTGGCTTATAAAAAAGGTGTTCCTCTGGGCTCTTTGGATAAAGATCAACTAAGTGACATCGTAAAAGTTTATAAAGTCTTTGGTATGACTTCAAAAGATCTTGATTATGATTCATTTGTATATGAATATAATCATCCAAAAGAGCTTGCTTTTAAGCTTCACTATAAAGATATAGTATATATTGTATTTATTTCTCTTTTTGCAGTTATCAGTTTGATATTTATTCTACTTTTTATAAGTCTAAAAAAAGAGTGGATCCATACAAAAAATCATCTAAAACAGACCATTGATAAGCAAAAAGAGGAGATAGATAATCAAAACAGAGTGATCATGATTCAATCCAAAATAGCCGCATTAGGCGAGATGCTGAGTAATATCGCTCATCAGTGGAGACAGCCGCTAAACATCATCTCTTTGCATACAGCAAAATTGGAAACATCTCTTCTCCTCGGGGCTGCTATAGAAAAAGAGGATCTTCTCAAAATCAGCAATGATATCAATATTCAAGCCCAATATCTTTCACAGACTATAGATGATTTTAAGAATTACTTTAGTTCAGATATGGAGAGTTCGGCACATTTTTATATAAAAGATGCGATCGATAGAGTCCATGAACTTACAAAAGAGAGTTTTAAAAGTAATAATATCCACGTAGTTTTATCAACACAGGATTGTAGAGTTTTAAGTAATGAAAATCTTTTGATCCAAGCATTATTAAATATTTATAATAATGCTAAAGATGCGATGGTTGAAAAACAAGAAAAAGATCGATATCTCTTTGTAGATATCCAATGCAATGCCAAAGAGCTTGTGATCACTTTGAAAGATTCAGGTGGCGGTATCAAAGAAGATATCTTAGAAAAAATCTTTGAACCCTATTTTACGACAAAACATAAGTCTAAAGGAACAGGACTTGGACTCTATATCACTTATACCATTATCACCCAACACCTTCATGGAACAGTATCTGCCTGTACAAGGGAGTATAACTATATGAATCTCAGACTTATTGGCGCAGAGTTTGTGATTACTCTTCCCATCCTTTAGCTTAGCTCATCATGATCTCATAAGGTCTTTTGATCTCGTTTATCACCTCACCAACACTCATGTGGCGGCTTTTTCTTAGGAACTCTCTGCTATCTAAAAAGACTAAAACAGTTGGAATGGCAAAGACACTAAACTCTGCTGCGATATCAGCATCTGTTGAAACATCAATGCTTATAACTTCAAAGCTTGCAAAGTTTTCACTCACTGCTTCAAGAAGTTTTGGTTTGAGTGCGTGACAAACGTTACATGTAGGCGCACTAAAGTAGAGCATTACCGCTAGATTTTCTTTGATGGTTTGATTGATTGATTCTAGATTTTGCATTTATGCTCCAATGTCATAGACTATTTCTGTTTTATTTTTGATGGTTTTTATTTCCCTTACATGCAAAGTACCCTCTGGGTATAAGCCTTGAATCTCAAGTTTGTGAAACTCTTCTATCGAAGCTACCTTGTGTTTTGCAATTTCACGAAGCACGATCCCTCGATACGCTTTTGCCCAGTGGCTCACGGTTTTTCCATCTTTTAAAAATTTGAGCGTCGTGTATGGTTTGTCTGTTTTGTAGAACTTATCATAATAACCTGCGCGCAAATCTAAGATCTCTTTATCTGCCAAATAAAGATCAAGCTGATAAGAAAATCTATCTTTATAATATTTATCTGGTGCAATAGAGCCAATATTTGTCCCTTGGTGCACTTTATAGTTGGCGATAGTATCAGAACCTAAGATCGGACCATAGAGATTTGAAAAAATAAGGACATTCTTTTTAAGATACTCTTGTGCAGATTCCTCGAGTGAATCAAAATCGAGATATTCATAAGCAACTCCACTATATCTTTGGATGGCACACATCAATGCCTCGTTGTAAATTCCATCCAAATATGGCTCAAAATCTTTACTGTTTTTTATGCCAAAAAGTTTTTCAAGTTCTTTTTCGTCATTATTTAAAACTATTTCATTATATATACTAAGAATATCAACTCTTGCTTTGTCTGATCCAAAAAGCTCTTTTTTCGGTTCGTTTCCACCTTGGTGTTTGCCCTCAGCGGGAGAAAATAGGATTGTAAGCAATCTTATACCTTTTATTTGTAGTGTCAAATTTATGAAATTATATCGATATTATTGTTATAATCGGAGGACAAAGATAAGGTTTGAAGATGAATGAGATAACTATTTTAGGTGCATATGGAACCAAGGGTGCGGATGTGGGGACGAGTGCATTTTACATAGATGTAAAGAATGTCATTGATGCTGGTAACTTGCTTGTGCCACTTGGAGAAAAATCAGCAGAGATAGAATCCATCTGGCTTTCACATTCCCATCTTGACCATATTATAGATATTGCATACATCATGGACAGCTACTTTACATGTAGAAAGAAACCGCTAAAGATTTATGGATTGCTGCAAACAATAAAAGCTGTCAAAGAGGATTTTTTAAATAATAGAATATGGCCGGATTTTGGATCAATAAAGCTTGTAAATTCAGATGAGATGAGTGTTGTTTATGAAGAGATAGAGTATGAGAAAAGTTATCAAATCTCGCAAGAGATAACTTTGCAGCCTTATCAAACAGATCATACCGTTGCAAGTTGCGGATATATTGTGACAAAAAATGGATCATCGGTGATAATTTCTCTTGATACCTATAGTTTAGACAGTACAATTGAAAAAATCGATACAAGAGATGATATTAAAACTCTTGTCGTAGAGTGTTCTTTTCCATCAAGGATGGGACAGTTGGCGTATGATTCAAAACATTTGACGCCGAAACTATTGTTTGAAAAGTTGAAAATAATGAAAAAACAAGAAATTAATATCTATATTAATCATATCAAACCACTTTTTTTAGAAGAGATGACAAAAGAGATTGCCCTGTTTCAGGGTGATTTGGAGGTGAAAATATTAAAAGATGGAGAAAAAATTATCTTTTAATAAAAAAAGCTTGACATTGGAAATGAATTTGTCTATAATTCTGGCTCAAATTCAAAGCCGGCATAGCTCAGTTGGCTAGAGCAGCTGATTTGTAATCAGCAGGCCCGGGGTTCAAATCCTCGTGCCGGCACCATTGAATATTGAATGTTAAACTTGGTGAGATAGTCAAGTGGCCAACGACGGCGGACTGTAAATCCGCTCCCTTCGGGTTCAGAGGTTCGACTCCTCTTCTCACCACCACGAAAAAAGTCAGGATGCGGGCGTAGCTCAGTTGGCTAGAGCGTCAGCCTTCCAAGCTGAGGGTCGAGGGTTCGAGTCCCTTCACCCGCTCCACTTATTTACAGAAAAAATACCCATAAAATTTAAATATAAATATTCAAAAAATATACTAGATGTGAATCTATTATTGAGAAAACTTGCTGGTGTGGCTCAGGGGTAGAGCACTTCCTTGGTAAAGAAGAGGTCACGGGTTCAAATCCCGTCATCAGCTCCAGTAGAGAGAAAATTTATATTTTATTTTTATATAAGCAATAATTGAATAATTTTTGGATACAATTCCATTTCTATTCACAAAAATAAAGTCGGAGGACACAATGGCAAAAGAAAAGTTTGAGCGTAATAAACCTCACTGTAACATTGGTACAATCGGTCACGTCGACCATGGTAAAACTACTTTAACTGCAGCAATTACAGCAGTTCTAGCGGTAACAAATGGCGCGAAAATGATGGATTACGATGCAATCGATAATGCACCAGAAGAAAGAGAGCGTGGTATTACTATTTCTACTTCACACGTTGAGTATGAAACAGATAACCGTCACTACGCACACGTTGACTGTCCAGGTCACGCTGACTACGTTAAAAACATGATTACTGGTGCTGCTCAAATGGACGGCGCTATATTAGTTGTTTCTGCAGCAGATGGCCCGATGCCACAAACACGTGAGCACATTCTTCTTTCTAAACAAGTTGGTGTACCATACATCGTTGTTTTCATGAACAAAGAAGATATGGTTGATGATGAAGAACTACTAGAACTAGTAGAGATGGAAATCCGTGAATTACTAGATCAATACGAGTTCCCAGGTGATGATACTCCAATCGTTGCTGGTTCAGCTCTTAAAGCTCTTGATGAAGCAAAATCAGGCACTCTTGGTGCATGGTCAGCAAAAATCCAAAAGTTAATGGCTGAAGTTGATAGATATATTCCTCAACCAATCCGTGAAACTGATAAAGATTTCTTGATGCCAGTTGAAGATGTATTCTCAATCTCAGGTCGTGGAACAGTTGTAACTGGCCGTATTGAACGTGGTACAGTTAAAATTGGTGAAACAATTGAAATCGTTGGTATTAGAGATACTCAGACTACTACCGTAACTGGTATTGAAATGTTCCGTAAAGAGATGACTGAAGGTGTCGCTGGCGATAACTGTGGTCTTTTATTACGTGGTATTGCTAAAGAAGCAGTTGAGCGTGGTCAAGTTCTTTGTAAACCAAAATCAATTACTCCACATACAATATTTGAAGCTGAGATCTATGTACTAAGTAAAGAAGAGGGTGGTCGTCATACTCCATTCTTCTCTAACTACCGTCCACAGTTCTATGTTCGTACAACAGACGTTACAGGTGCAATCACTTTACCAGAAGGTACTGAGATGGTTATGCCAGGTGATAACGTTAAAATCACTGCTACACTAATTCACCCAATCGCGATGGAAGAGGGAACTCGTTTCGCTATTCGTGAAGGTGGACGTACAGTTGGTGCAGGTGTTGTTTCTAAAATCGTCAAGTAATTGATGTCGCTTCTACGAAAGTGGAAGTGAACTTTTAAATTAGGTAAACACAATGAGAGAAAATATCCACTTAGGTTGTGAGAAGTGTACACGTCGTAACTATCACACAACTAAAAATAAGAAAACTCATACTGAAAAATTTTCAGTACGTAAATTTTGTAAATTTTGTCGTGAGCATACTGTTCACAAAGAGATGAAATTATAATTTAGCCTATAAGTAGAGTTTTCTACTTATAAGTTTATACAGGCGAATAGCTCCAATGGTAGAGCGCCGGATTCCAAATCCGATGGTTGCGGGTTCGAGTCCCCCTTCGCCTGCCATTTTCAATAAATACATCTTTCGAGATTTATTTATTGAAAATGCAATATGTAGATATATTTAGGATAATTAATGAAAAATTTAAATAGTTATGTCAGAGATGCAAAATTAGAACTTAGCAAAGTTATTTTTCCAAATAAAGTGCAAGTAAAACAAGCTTATATCTCTGTTGTTATTGTTGTAACATTTATATCACTATTTTTAGCGTTAGTTGATTTTATTATGTCTTCAACTGTTTCAGCTTTACTAAGTTAAGGATATATAATGGCACATCAATGGTATTCAATTCAGACATATTCTGGAAGTGAACGTAGTGTTAAAGCTGCAATAGAAAATATTATCATCGAGAGAGGATTGCAAGAAGGTATCAAAGATCTTCTTGTTCCTACAGAAGATGTTATTGAAGTAAAAGATGGTAAAAAGAAGATTACTGAAAGATCTTTGTATTCTGGATATGTATTTGTTTATATTGATTTAAATAATGAGCTTCAGCACTTAATCCAGTCTTTACCACGTGTATCTGGTTTTGTCGGTGAAGCTAACCATCCTACGCCGCTAAGTGAAAGCGATATTCAAGTTATCTTGGATCGCGCAAATAACCGTGCAGCACCGAAACCAAAAGTATTTTTTGATTCTGGTGAGATGGTACGTATCGTTGATGGCCCGTTTGCGAACTTTACAGGAACTGTAGATGAGTATGATCTTGAGCATGGAACATTGAAACTCAATGTTTCTATCTTTGGACGTGCAACACCTGTAGATATATCGTATACTCAAGTAGAAAAAATAATTTAAACTCAACAAAAAGGAAGCAAAATGGCAAAAAAAGTCACTGGTTACATCAAACTGCAAATTAATGCTGGTGCAGCTAATCCAGCACCTCCAGTAGGTCCGGCATTAGGTCAGCGTGGTGTTAATATTATGGAATTCTGTAAAGCATTTAATGAAAAAACAAAAGATAAAATGGGATTCAAAGTTCCAGTAGTTATCACAGTATATAGCGATAAAAGTTTTTCTTTTATTACTAAACAACCACCAGCATCACAATTAATCATGAGAGCAGCTGGACTTAAAAAAGGTACAGATAACGCACTAAAAAATAAAATTGGTAAAATAACTAAAGACCAACTTATGGAAATAGTGAAAACAAAAATGGAAGATATGAATACTACTGATATTGAAATGGCTGCAAACACAATTGCTGGTTCAGCTCGTTCAATGGGTGTAGAGATAGTAGACTAAATTTTAAGTTAAGTGTATCTAAATCAACGACCGCATTGATGGTTAAATGATACACGTTCAGAAGAGTTTTTCTCTTCTGAAATAAATTGCGGCAGAAATCATAGGAGATATTCAATGGCGGGTAAACGTTATAAATTATTAAAAGAAAAATTAGATGTTGCACAGAGCTTTTCAGTGGCTGATGCATCTGTAACAATCAAAGAGTTAAAATCAGCAAAATTTGATGAAACTGTTGAGATAGCATTAAATTTAAATGTTGATCCAAGACATGCGGACCAAATGGTTAGAGGTGCAGTTGTACTTCCTCATGGAACTGGTAAAACTGTTCGTGTAGCAGTATTTGCAAAAGGTATTAAAGCTGATGAAGCAAAAGCTGCTGGTGCTGATATCGTTGGTACTGATGACTTAGTTGAACAGATTCAAGAGGGAATTTTCAATTTTGATGTAGTTGTTGCTGCACCAGACTGTATGGGTCTTGTTGGTAAAATCGGTCGTATTCTAGGACCAAAAGGTATGATGCCTAACCCTAAAACTGGTACTGTAACAGCAGATGTTGCACAAGCAGTTAAGAATGTAAAGGGCGGTCAGGTTGCTTTCCGTGTTGATAAAAAAGGTAATATCCATGCAGGTATTGGTAAAGTAAGTTTTGATTCAGAAAAACTTGCAGAAAATATTTCTGCATTTGTTGGTGCTATTAACAAACATAAACCATCAACTGCAAAAGGACGTTATATCAAAAATGCAGCACTCAGTCTTACTATGAGTCCTGCAATTAAACTTGAACTTTTAGAGTTAGCAGAAATCAGATAAGTCTTAGCCAAGGAAACTTGGCTAGCCTTACATGTAAGGTTTTTATTTTGTGATATTGGTATGACAAAATAAAGATTTTCATGAAGAAAATCTGAATTACTTGGACTAAAGATAGTTTGGGGCATCTACATTTGTAGTAGCTTAATAGGCCTTTCCCTCCCATCTTGAAGTTATGTCTGGAAAGGAGATTTTATGTTAAAAGCAAAAAAAGCTGAAGTAATTGAAAACTTAGCATCTTCACTAGAGAACGCTACTGCGGTAGTTGTTTGTGATTATAAAGGTTTAACTGTTTCTAATTTAGAAGAGTTACGTAGATCAGCAAAAGTAAAAGGCACAAGTGTTCAGGTTGTAAAAAATACTTTAGCAACTATCGCTCTTGAAAAAGCTGGAATGACAGGTTTAGATCTAAGAGATACAAATATATTTGTATGGTCTGATGATGTTATTGCTGCTTCTAAAGTTGCATCTGATTTTGCAAAGTCAAATGATAAATTTGTAGTTAAAGCTGGTTACTTGGATAAAGAACTAGCAGATGCTGCGAAAATTAACGCATTCGCTAAACTTCCAGGTCGTGAAGAACTTCTTGGTATGCTTGCTTCTGTTTGGATGGGTCCAATCAGAAACTTCACAATCGGTTTAGATGCATTAAAAAGACAAAAAGAAGAAGCATAATTCGCCTCTTTTGATTAATAAATAAAAAATAAAATAAAAAAAATGGAGAACACTATGGCTGTTACTAAAGAAGACGTATTAGAATTCATATCTGGATTATCTGTACTTGAGTTGTCTGAACTTGTAAAAGAGTTTGAAGAAAAATTTGGCGTATCTGCTCAACCTGTTGCTGTAGCTGGTGGCGCTGTAGCTGCTGAAGCTGCTGAAGAAAAAACTGAATTTGACGTTGTCATCTTAGATGCTGGCGATAAAAAAATCAACGTAATTAAAGTTGTTCGTGCTCTTACTGGTTTAGGCCTTAAAGAAGCAAAAGATGCAACTGAAAACGTTCCTTCAACAATCAAAGAAGGCGTAGATAAAGCAACTGCAGAAGATGCAAAAAAACAACTTGAAGAAGCTGGTGCTAAAGTAGAAGTTAAATAATTATTTAATTTCTTTGAAGGCATCTGCCTTCAAAAAAAGATACAGGCACTTTTGTGGTATGATTTACGTCATACTATAAAAGTGCCTTTCTGTCGTTTATATCCATAATTGCTTAATTGTGGTTCAGTTCAAGGACGCTTGAACACGATAAATGCGATCTATTTTCAATAGATTGTGCACTAACTTACTTAGAGGTAGCCCATGTTAAACACTTTATATTCTGGCAATCGTTTACGTGTAGACTTTGCAAAAACTCCTCAGCAAATCGAAGTTCCAAATCTACTCCAACTACAACAAAATTCATATGATAACTTCCTTATGCTTGATGGTGCTGACCGTTCAAAAAGCGGTATAGAAAATGTATTTCAATCAGTTTTCCCAATTCATGATTCTCAAAACAGATTAACAGTCGAGTATATTGGCTCAGAAGTTGGTAAACCTAAGTACACAGTTCGTGAATGTATGGAACGTGGACTTACGTATGCAGTTTCTCTTAGAATGAAAACTCGTCTTGTTATCTGGGAACGCAATGAAAATACAAAAGAAAAATTAGGTGTAAAAGATATTAAAGAACAAAGTATATTTGTTCGTGATATTCCTTTAATGACTGAACGTACTTCATTTATCATCAACGGTGTTGAGCGTGTTGTTGTAAATCAGCTACACAGATCACCTGGTGTTATTTTCAAAGAGGAAGAATCAACAACTTCAGGAAATAAACTTATCTATACTGGTCAAATTATTCCAGATCGTGGTTCATGGCTTTATTTTGAGTATGATCCAAAAGATATTTTATACATGAGAATCAATAAGCGTCGTAAAGTTCCTGTAACTATTATGTTTCGTGCTTTAGGATATTCTAAACAAGATATATTAAAACTTTTCTATCCACTACAAACTATTGCAGTTAAAGACAATAGTTTTATGATTGATTTTAAACCAGATGACTTCAAAGGAAGACTGGATTTCGATCTCGTTGATGATAAAGGGAACCTTTTAATTACAGCTGGAAAAAGATTATCTGTTAAAAAAGCTCAAAAATTTATAGAAGATGGCGTAACTAAAGTTATGTATCCTCTTGAAACATTAGTAGACCGTCACTTAGCAGAAGCAATCATTAATCCTGAAACGGGTGAAGTTTTATTTGATACTATGACTTCGATTGATGAGACAAAACTTAAAAAGATGGCTGAAGCTGGTATTACATCGTTTGTTATTGCAAATGACTTAGCAGAAGGTGTTGATGGATCGATTATTAATGCTTTTATTGCTGATGCAGATTCACTTAAACTTTTAAAACAAACAGAAGATATAGAAGATGAAAATGATCTTTCAGCAATCCGTATTTATAAAGTTATGCGTCCTGGTGAGCCAGTAACTAAAGATGCAGCAAAAGCTTTTGTTAATCAACTTTTCTTTGATCCTGAGCGTTATGATTTAACACGCGTTGGTCGTATGAAAATGAATCATAAATTGGGAATGGATATTCCTGAATATGTGACTGTATTAACGAATGAAGATATTATCAATACTGTTAAATATGTTATTAAAGTTAAAAATGGTCAAGGTCATATTGATGATAGAGATCACTTAGGTAATCGTCGTATTCGTTCTATTGGTGAGCTTTTAGGTAATGAATTACATAATGGTCTTATCAAGATGCAAAAAGCTATCAAAGATAAACTCTCTACGATGAGTGGACCGATGAGTGAGCTTATGCCTCATGATCTGATCAATTCAAAAATGATTACATCAACTATTATGGAATTTTTCTCTGGTGGGCAATTGTCTCAATTTATGGATCAAACGAATCCTCTATCTGAGTTGACACACAAACGACGTCTATCTGCACTTGGAGAGGGCGGTCTTGTTAAAGAGAGAGCCGGCTTTGAAGTACGTGACGTTCACCCGACTCACTATGGACGTATTTGTCCAATTGAGACTCCAGAGGGACAAAATATTGGTCTTATCAATACGCTTGCAACTTATTCAAAAGTAAATGAGCATGGGTTTATTGAAGCACCATATAAAGTTCTTAAAGATGGTGTTGTAACAAATGAAGTTATCTATTTGACAGCGACTCAAGAAGAGGGCAAAATGATTGCTGCTGCTTCAAATAAACTTGATTCAAAAGGTCAATTTATTGAAGATCTTATTGCAGTTCGTCAAGATGGTGAGATTATTTATCGTTCTGCAAAAGAGTGTGAATATGCCGACCTTTCTTCCCATATGGTTGTTGGTGTTGCTGCGTCACTTATTCCATTCTTGGAACATGATGATGCCAACCGTGCGCTTATGGGTTCAAACATGCAACGTCAAGCAGTACCACTTATTCGTCCACAAGCTCCAATGGTTGGAACGGGTGTTGAAAAACTGGTTTCTCGTGACAGTTGGGAATGTATTTATGCGAAGCGTTCAGGTATAGTTGAAAAAGCTGATGCAAAACATATCTATATTAAAGGCGAAGATGAAGATGGAATTTTTATAGATTATTATCCTTTACAAAAAAATCTTCGTACGAATCAAAACACATCATTTTCACAAAAACCAGTTGTTAAAATTGGTCAGTTTGTAGAAAAAGATCATATTATCGCAGATGGTCCAAATATGGATCAAGGGGAACTTGCTCTTGGTGTGAACGCTATGGTTGCCTTTATGCCATGGAATGGTTATAACTTCGAGGATGCTATCGTTATCTCTGAGCGTATGATTCGTGAAGATGCTTTTACATCTGTACATATCTATGAAAAAGAGTGTGAAGCTCGTGAACTAAAACATGGTGTTGAAGAGATTACTCGTGATATTCCAAATGTTCGTGAAGAAGATTTAGCTCACCTAGATGAGAGTGGTATCGCAAAAATTGGTACGAACGTAAAAGGTGGAATGATCTTAGTTGGTAAAGTTTCTCCTAAAGGTGAAGTAAAACCAACTCCAGAAGAAAGATTACTTCGCGCAATTTTCGGTGAAAAATCTGGACACGTAGTAAACAAATCACTTTATTGTCCTCCATCTATGGAAGGTGTTATCGTTGATATTAAAATCTTTACGAAAAAGGGTTATGATAAAGATCCTCGTTCATTAGAACTTGAAAAAGAGGAACGTGATTATTTAGAGCGTGAACATTACGATCGTCTTTTAATGATCGATAAAGAAGAGATCTTTAGAATCACTGCTCTTCTAACAAAAGAACCACTTGGAAAAGATGTAAGTGTAAATGGAACTGATTACAAAAAAGGTGACATCATCAATGGTGAAGATCTTAAAGATGTAAACCGTTTCGCTATGAATAACATTGTTAAGTCATTTACTGATGAGATTCAAAATCAATACAATGTGATGAAAAACTATTTTCAAAAACAAAAAAGAATTTTCCGTGATGAGCATGAAGAAAAACTTGCTATCCTTGAAAATGATGACATCCTGCCAAATGGTGTCGTTAAATATGTAAAAATTTATATAGCTACAAAACGTCAACTAAAAGTTGGTGATAAAATGGCTGGACGTCACGGAAATAAAGGTATTGTTTCAAATATCGTTCCTGAAGTTGATATGCCTTATATGGAAGATGGACGTAGTGTTGATGTTTGTCTTAATCCTCTAGGGGTTCCATCTCGTATGAACATCGGTCAGGTTCTTGAGATGCACCTTGGTATGGCTGGTCGTGAACTCGGTCACCAAATTCAAGCAGAGTTTGATGCAAAACAAGCTGATTTCTTAGACAATATCCGTGCAAAAATGATAGAGATATCTGATGTAGCAGGACTTATGAATGGTGCAGAAGTTTTAGGAAAAATGAGTAATGATGAACTTCTTAAATATGCTCGTGATTGGGCAAAAGGTGTTAAATTTGCAACACCTATTTTCGAGGGTGTAAATGAAGCTGAATTCGCGAAACTTTTTGCAATGGCAAAAATGAGTTCTGATGGAAAAACTGTTTTACATGATGGTAGAACAGGTGAGAAGATGCGTGAGCGTGTAAATGTTGGTTACATGTATATCTTAAAACTACATCACTTGGTTGATGAGAAAATTCATGCTCGTTCAACTGGACCATACTCTTTAGTCACACAACAACCAGTCGGTGGTAAAGCACTCTTCGGTGGTCAAAGATTTGGAGAGATGGAAGTTTGGGCTCTTGAAGCATACGGTGCGTCAGCAGTTCTAAAAGAGATGTTAACTATCAAATCAGATGATGTAGATGGGCGTGTACGTGCATATAAAGCATTGACAAAAGGTGAATTGGTACCAGAATCTGGAATACCTGAAACACTATTCGTATTGACAAAAGAGTTACAAGCATTGGCTCTTGATGTAGAGATTTTTGACGAGGTTGAAGACGATGAGTAAATTAGTAGCAATAGCAATATCAGAAGAGAATCGCCCTAAAGATATAAAACAATTACAGTTTCGCCTTGCATCTCCTGAGAAGATACTTTCTTGGAGTCATGGTGAGGTTAAAAAACCAGAAACTATTAATTATCGTACATTAAAACCAGAACGCGATGGTCTATTTTGTGCCAAAGTATTCGGTCCTGTACGTGATTATGAGTGTTTATGTGGTAAATATAAAAAAATGCGCTATAAAGGCGTTGTCTGTGAAAAATGTGGTGTTGAAGTAGCAAGTTCTAAAGTTCGTCGTGTTCGCATGGGACATATTGATCTTGTAACTCCAGTGGCACATATTTGGTATGTAAGTTCATTGCCATCTCGCATTGGTACACTTCTTGGTGTAAAGATGAAAGATCTTGAACGCGTACTTTATTATGAAGCATACATCGTTGAATCAGGCGGAGATGCATATTATGATGCTGATGCTAAAACTCCTGTTGCAAAATATGATGTTTTAAATGAAGAGCAATATCGTACTCTTATTCAGAGATTTGGTGAACTAGGTTTTAAAGCAAGAATGGGTGGAGAAGTTATCCGTGATATTCTTGATGATATCGATCTTGTTGAACTTTTCTCACAACTTAAAGAAGATATTGAAAAAACAAATTCTGAAGCAAAACGTAAAACTATTGCAAAACGTTTAAAAGTAATCGAATCATTTTTAAATAGTGGGAATAATCCTGCATGGATGATGTTGACAGTTTTACCAGTTCTTCCACCAGATTTACGTCCACTTGTAAGTCTTGATGGCGGAAAATTTGCTGTTTCTGATGTAAATGATCTTTATCGTCGTGTTATCAACCGTAACCAACGTCTAAAACGTCTTGTTGAACTTGAAGCTCCTGAAATCATTGTAAGAAATGAAAAACGTATGCTTCAAGAAGCAGTAGATGCTCTTTTTGACAATGGCCGTCGTGCGAATGCTGTAAAAGGTGCAAATAAACGTCCACTTAAATCTTTGAGTGAAATAATCAAGGGTAAACAAGGACGTTTCCGTCAAAACCTTCTTGGTAAGCGTGTTGACTTCTCTGGACGTTCAGTTATCGTCGTTGGACCAACTTTACGTATGGATGAGTGTGGTTTACCTAAAAAAATGGCTCTTGAACTATTCAAGCCTCATTTGATAGCGAAACTAGAAGATAAAGGTTACGCAACAACTATCAAAGCTGCAAGCAAGATGATTGATGCAAAAACGAATGAAGTTTGGGAATGTTTAGCTGAAATCGTTGATGGATATCCAATCCTTCTAAACCGTGCACCAACTCTTCACAAACTTTCAATTCAGGCGTTTCACCCTAAATTGATTGATGGAAAAGCTATTCAGCTTCACCCACTTGTTTGTGCGGCTTTCAATGCCGATTTCGATGGGGATCAAATGGCTGTGCATATTCCACTAAGTACTGCTGCTATTGCAGAAGCAAAAGTCTTGATGCTTGCATCTATGAACATCTTGCTTCCAGCATCAGGAAAAGCGATTGCTACTCCATCACAGGATATGGTTCTTGGTATCTACTATACAACTTTGGAAAAAAGTGGTGTAAAAGGTTCAAACAAACTATTTGCAAACGTAGATGAAGTTATGATTGCTATCCAACATGGGGCTTTGGATCTTCATGCGAAGATTCGTTCAAGTGTAAATGGAAGATTGATTCATACGACTGCAGGGCGTTTAATACTCAAAGATATTATTCCTGATTTTGTTCCAGTTGAACTTTGGAACCGTGTTATGAAGAAAAAAGCGATCAATGAACTTGTTGATTATGTTCAAAAACATGGTGGTATCGGTATTACTGCATCATTCTTGGATGCGCTTAAAGATCTTGGATTTAAGCAAGCTACAGAAGCTGGTATATCAATCTCAATAGATGATATTATCATTCCTGAGACAAAAGCGGCTAAAATTGATGAATCTAAAAATAAAGTTCGTGAGATACAAAAACAGTTCGAAGCAGGTCTTTTAACTGAGCAGGAACGCTACAATAAAATCATCGATGTTTGGACAGATACCAATAATATCCTTGCTACTCAGATGATGACTCTAGTTCAAACTGATAAAAAAGGTTTTAACTCGATTCATATGATGGCTGATTCTGGTGCCCGTGGTTCTGCTGCACAGATCCGTCAGTTAGCTGGTATGCGTGGTCTTATGGCTAAACCAAGTGGTGATATTATTGAAACTCCGATTATCTCTAACTTTAAAGAGGGTCTAAACGTTCTTGAGTACTTTATTTCTACTCACGGTGCACGTAAAGGTCTTGCGGATACGGCACTTAAAACAGCAAATGCGGGTTATTTGACTCGTAAACTTGTTGATGTTGCCCAAAACGTAAAAGTTATTGAACATGATTGTCATACTCATGAAGGTATCGAGATTTCAGATATTTCTGATCACAACTCATTAATCGAGTCTTTAGAAGACCGTTTATTTGGTCGTGTTCTTGCTGATGATGCAATTGATCCGATTACTAATGAGATCCTTTTCACTGAAGGAACTATGATTGATGAAATAAAAGCTAAAACAATCGTTGAAGCTGGAATAAAATCAGCATATATCCGTACTCCGACTACATGTAAGTCTGAGGGTGGTGGAATTTGTGCACTTTGTTATGGACTTAACCTTGGTACTGGTGAAATGGTACGTCGCGGTGAAGCTGTTGGTATTATTGCTGCTCAATCAATCGGTGAACCAGGTACTCAGTTGACACTTCGTACGTTCCACGTTGGGGGAACTGCGTCAAGTACTCGTCAAGAACGTCAAGTTGTGGCATCTAAAGAAGGTTTTATCCGTTACTATAACTTTAAAACATACACTTCCAAAGAGGGTAAACAGATTGTTGCTAATCGCCGTAATGCGGGTATATTATTGGTCGAACCAAAAATAAAAGCACCATTTGATGGTAGAGTTGAAATTCAATCAATTCACGATGAGATGATCATCAGTGTTGTTGGTGAAAAAGAGACTATTCGTTATACACTCAGAAAAAATGAAGTGGCTCGTCCAAATGAACTAGCTGGTGTAGGCGGACATATTGAAAGTAAACTTTACCTGCCATATAAACATGGTGAAATGGTTAAAAATGCAGAATCTATCGTTGAAAAAATCAATGATGGATGGAATGTTCCAAATCATATTCCATATGCTTCAGAGATCATGGTTAAAGATGGCGATCCAATAACTCAAAAAATAAGAGCTAAAGAAGCGGGAACTATCAAGTACTTCCTACTCAAAGGTGACTACTTAGAGAGATATGAAGGTGTTAAAGCTGGACATGAAGTAAAAGAAAAAGGTCTATTTGCAAGTATTGTTGATGAGCTTGATCATGAAGCTATCCGTCACTATATCGCTCGTGGCTCTATCGTTGAACAAAACGATGATGTACTTGTAGAAGCGGACACTTTAATTGCTAAGCCTTCTAAAGAAGAATCAATCGTAATCGCTGAATGGGATCCATATTCAAATCCTATTATCTCAGAAGCAAACGGTAAAGTTAGTTTTGAAGACGTAATTGATGGGGTTACTGCATCGTCTCAGTATGATGAATTAACTGGTAAAACTCGTTTGATGATTAATGAGCATATTTCACCTGAATACAAACCAACTATCGTTTTAGCAACAAATGATGGCGAGATCATCAGATATGCGATTGATCCTAAATCATCTGTTTATGTAGAAAACGGTGCAGATGTTAAAATCGCAGATACTTTGGTTAAAACACCAAAAGCACTTCAAAAATCAAGCGATATTACTGGAGGTCTTCCACGTGTATCTGAACTTTTTGAAGCACGTCGTCCTAAAGTAAATGCTGTTATCAGTGAAATCGATGGTATTGTGAGTTTTGGTAAGCCACTACGTGGTAAAGAACGTATTTTAATTTCATCTGAAAATGGTGTTATTAAAGAGTATTTTGTTGACAAATCTCTTGTTGCACAAGTAAATGTCGGCGAATATGTTCACGCTGGCGAGAGATTAACTGATGGTCTCGGTTCTCCACATGATATTTTAAGAATATTGGGTGTAAAAGCACTTCATAACTATCTTGTAAGCGAAGTACAACAAGTATATCGTTCTCAGGGGGTTAATATTGCAGATAAGCATATTGAGGTTATCTATACTCAGATGTTACGTCAGATTAAAATTCTACATTCTGGTGATACGAAGTTTATTGAAGGTGATTTGATATCTCGAAATAAATTTATTGAAGAGAATCAGAAAATTATCCGCTTAGGCGGACGTCCATCAATTGCTGAACCATTCTTGGTTGGTATTACTCGTGCTGCAGTTTCTGCAGATAGTATTATCTCAGCTGCATCATTCCAAGATACTACGAAAGTATTGACAGAAGCAGCAGTTTCAGCGAAAGTTGATGATCTTACAGATTTAAAAGAAAACGTTATTATTGGACGTACGATCCCAGTTGGTACTGGTATCTATAAAGATGATATCTTAAGATTTGAAGACTACACAAATTAATTAGCCTCCTTACATGTAAGCATAATGCTTACATGTAAATATTCTATCCACTCTTTTTACAACACATTAATATATTCTTAAAATAAGCAAACTTTAATCGCTAATTCTGTAAAATTACGCGTTTATAATTCTCTCATCTTTGCCGGATGTGGAAGAATTAAATTCTACTGGAACATTTAAGAAAGGAATTGTATGCCTACAATCAACCAATTGATTCGTAATGAGCGTAAAAAAGTGGTTAAAAAATCTAAATCACCTGCGCTTGTTTCGTGTCCACAACGTCGTGGTGTTTGTACTCGTGTTTACACTACTACACCAAAAAAACCTAACTCGGCTCTACGTAAAGTAGCAAAAGTTCGTCTAACTTCAGGTTTTGAAGTTATTTCATATATCGGTGGAGAAGGTCACAACCTTCAAGAACACTCAATAGTACTAGTTCGTGGTGGTCGTATTAAAGATTTACCAGGTGTTAAGTATCATATCGTACGTGGTGCGTTAGATAGTGCTGGTGTTAAAGATCGTAAAGTTGCTCGTTCTAAATATGGAACTAAGAAACCAAAAGCTGCTAAATAATCTCTAATTACGAGATTGTTGCAAAAAAGATTCAAGCGAGCACAGGACAGAAATGTTTTCTAGAAAAACTTTTTAAGTTTTCTAAACAAACATGAATGTTTTGAGTAAATTTGACAAAAATTGAAGATAAGGAAAATAACAGATGAGAAGAAGAAAAGCTCCTGTTCGTGAAATTATGCCAGATCCAATTTATGGAAGCAAAATTTTAACGAAATTTATAAACAAAATCATGCTAGACGGTAAAAAAAGTACAGCAGAAAAAATTATCTATAGCGCGTTAGACATCATTAGCTCTCGTGGTGAAAAAACAGGTATAGATACATTTAACAATGCTATCGATAACGTTAAACCAATCATCGAGGTCAAAAGCCGTCGTGTTGGTGGTGCTACTTACCAAGTTCCAGTAGAGGTACGTCCAGTACGTCAACAATCATTAGCAATCCGCTGGTTAGTTGACGCATCACGTAATCGTAATGAGCGTACTATGGCAGAACGTCTAGCAAATGAACTCATGGATGCAGGTAGCGAAAAAGGTACTGCATTCAAGAAAAAAGAGGATACTTATAGAATGGCTGAAGCGAACAAAGCGTTTGCTCACTATCGCTGGTAATATCTACTTTTTGTTGAACTTCACTTTCTGTGAAGTTCTTACATGTAAACCTCTTTTCTAAGATGAAATTTTCCTTTTAGGAAAGAGGTTCAGCTCTTCAAAATCAAAGTTTTTTTAAGGTAATAATATGGCAAGATCACACAAGCTAGAAGATGTAAGAAATATCGGTATTGCTGCACACATTGATGCAGGAAAAACAACAACAACAGAACGTATTTTGTTCTATACAGGTGTTGAACATAAAATCGGTGAGGTTCATGATGGTGCTGCTACTATGGACTGGATGGAGCAAGAACAAGAAAGAGGTATTACAATTACTTCTGCTGCTACAACTTGTGAATGGGATGGAAAACAGATAAATATTATTGATACTCCGGGCCACGTTGACTTTACAATTGAAGTTGAGCGTTCTATGCGTGTACTTGATGGTGCAGTTTCAGTATTTTGTGCAGTTGGTGGGGTTCAACCACAATCTGAGACAGTTTGGAGACAAAGAAATCGTTATGGCGTACCATCAATTGTATTTGTTAACAAAATGGATAGAACTGGTGCAGACTTTTATAACGTTGAAGGTCAAATTCGTGATCGTCTAAAAGGTAATCCGGTTCCTATTCAACTTCCAATCGGTGCAGAAGATACATTTACAGGTATCGTTGACCTTGTAAAAATGAAAGCTATCGTTTGGGATTTAGATGCTGCAATGGGTTCAAACTACCACGTTGAAGAGATTCCTGAAAATATGGTAGACAGAGCAAATGAATACCGTGAGAAAATGATTGAGTCAATCTCTGGCGTTGACGGTAACGAAGAGCTGATGGAAAAATTTCTTGAAGGTATTGAACTTACTGAAGAAGAGATTATTGCAGGTATCAAAGCAGCAACTTTAGCGATGGAAATCGTTCCAATGACTGCTGGAACTGCATTTAAAAACAAAGGTGTTCAAACTTTACTTGACGCTGTTGTTGCTTATCTTCCATCACCAACTGAATGTGCTGCTATAAAAGGTACCATGATGGATGATGAAGAAGTTGAAGTTATTGTTCCTTCAACTGATGATGGAAAATTTGCCGCTCTAGCTTTTAAAATTATGACAGATCCATTTGTTGGAACTTTAACTTTTATCCGTGTTTACCGTGGTTCACTAGAAGCAGGTTCATTCGTGCATAATACTACAAAAGATAAGAGAGAGCGTATTGGTCGTATCGTAAAAATGCATGCGATTAAACGTGAAGAAGTAAAAGAGATTTACGCTGGTGAAATCGGTGCAGTTGTTGGTTTGAAATATTCAACAACAGGTGATACTTTATGTAGTGAAGACGATAAAGTAATCCTAGAGCGTATGGTTTTCCCTGAACCGGTTATCTCTGTTGCAGTTGAGCCAAAAACTAAAGCTGACCAAGAAAAAATGGGTCTTGCATTAAGTAAACTTGCTGCGGAAGATCCTTCGTTCCGTGTTCACACTGACGAAGAAACTGGTCAAACTATTATTTCAGGAATGGGTGAGTTACACCTTGAGATCATCGTTGACCGTATGAAACGTGAGTTCAAAGTTGAAGCTGAAGTTGGTGCTCCACAAGTTTCTTACCGTGAAGCGATCAAAACTGAAGTTGCTCAAGAGTACAAATACGCAAAACAATCTGGTGGTCGTGGACAATTTGGTCACGTATTCTTACGTATCAAACCAAATGAAGCTGGTGGTGGTTTCAAATTTAACAACGATATCAAAGGTGGTGTTATTCCAAAAGAATATATTCCTGCAATTGAAAAAGGTATCGTTGAAGCAATGCAAGGCGGTGTTCTTGCTGGTTATCCACTTGAAGATATCGAAGTTTCAGTTTATGATGGTTCATACCACGAAGTTGACTCGAATGAGATGGCGTTTAAACTTGCTGCTTCAATGGGATTCAAAGAGGGTTGTAGAAAAGCAGGTGCTGCTATTCTAGAGCCACTTATGAAAGTTGAAGTTGAAGTTCCTGAAGATTATATGGGAGATGTTATCGGTGACCTTAACCGTCGTCGTGGACAAATCAATAACATGGGTGACCGTTCTGGAAACAAAATCGTTGACGCTTATGTTCCATTATCTGAAATGTTTGGTTACTCAACTGACCTTCGTTCATCTACTCAAGGACGTGGTACTTATTCTATGGAATTCCACCATTACGAAGAAGTTCCAAGAAACGTTTCTGAAGAGATTATCAAAAAACGCAACGGCTAGTCTTTCACTTTATTGTCCCTTTTTGGGGCAATACAACCTCAAATTTTTCCCTCAATTTTTTATTTAACGCTTATAAGTAATCTTTTTAATTCCAAATATCTTCTTCTAAATCTGTTGGGCGGTTTTGCAGTATCATATACGGAGAGAACTGATTTTTATAAGATAAACTCGGACAATCTTTTACGTAGTATCCCAGATATATCCAAGGCTTTTTAAGCACTTTTGCAAGATTGATTTGTCTATAAAGTGAGTATTTTCCAAGAGATAAATGTCGATATTTTGGATCATAATAAAAGTAAATAGATGAGATACCATCTTCTACAATATCTATAAGATCGACTCCAATAAGTTTATTGTCATCATAATATAAGATCTCATATCCAAAATTATCATGACCTGCAACAAAAGAGGTGTAGTAATTTTTAATATCAGTTTGATTATTGTCCCACTTTTTATTTTCATGCATGTAGTCATGGTATTTATTAAAAAGATCTATATGTTCATGGCTTACTGTAGGTGTTTGAATAATGGATTTCATACCACTATTTTTTTTGATAATTCTTCTTTCAGATTTTGAAAAATTATAGTTTATAACATCAATTTTAATGCTCTGGCATTCATGGCAATCTGCACAAATTGGTCTAAAAAACATCTTTCCAAATCTTCTCCATCCTCTTTGTACGAGGGTAGAACAATAATCAGTGCTACATTCGGAGAGTATTTTGTAGTGAGCAGTTTGCTGCTTATCTTTGAGATAAGAGCATTTGTCGGTAAAAGTACATTCACTGAGTAGTTTCATATACGTAATATTTTCTAAAAATAACTTATGAAGATCGATTTTGTGCTATAAGAACACCTTCAATCATAGCATCAATATCTCCATCCAAGATAGTGCTGACATTGCTGAATGCTTCATTACTTCTTGTGTCTTTGACTTGTTGGTAGGGTTGAAGAACATATGAACGGATCTGATGTCCCCAACCGATTTCACTCTTTTCAATTCCCGCTTCTTTTGCTTTTTGAATCTCTAGTTCATATTCATACAAACGTGATTTTAACATTTTCATCGCAAAAGCTTTATTTTTATGCTGGCTTCTATCGTTTTGACACTGTACAACTACACCAGTTGCTATGTGAGTGATACGGATCGCTGATTCTGTCTTATTGACATGCTGTCCACCTGCGCCTGAAGCACGATAAGTATCTATACGAATATCTTTATCTTCTATAACGATGTTGATATTGTCATCAATCTCAGGTGAAACGACAACTGAGGTAAAAGAGGTATGGCGCTTAGCATTTGAATCAAATGGAGAGATACGAACAAGACGATGAATCCCACTTTCAACTTTGAGGTATCCATAAGCATTTTCACCAGAGATTAAGATGGATGCATCTTTAATACCAGCTTCTTCACCATTTTGATAATCGAGCGTTTCGACTTTAAAGCCGTGTCTCTCAGCCCATCTTGTATACATTCTAAGAAGCATAGAAGCCCAGTCCTGAGACTCAGTTCCACCAGCTCCTGGGTGTATAGAAAGGATGGCATTATTTCCATCTGTTTCGCCGCTTAGTAAAACACTGATCTCCATCTGTCTTACATAGTTTTCAAGATCACTTGATTCTTTAAAAAGTGTTTCTACGGTTTCTTCATCATTCTCATCTTGTGCCATTTCATAAAGCTCAGAAGCATCAGTAACAGCAGCAAAAGCGTCTTGATATCTTTCTAATTTTCGTTCCAGTTGAGTTTTTTCTTTTTGTACGACCGCTGCGTTTGCCGCGTCATTCCAAAAATCCTGATCATTTTCCATCTCTTTTATTTCTTGGAGTTTTATCTCAATCTTTTTTGGCTCAACAACGCCCGCAATATTTTTCATTTTTAGTTGTAATGTTTTTAAAAGTTCTGTATATTCATAATTGTCCATAAGTTCTATCCAGTCATATAGTATAATTGTGATTATATATTATAGAGGCTTAAAAATGAGAGTTTTTCAATTCCCCAACGCGCTTAGAGATGAGCTAAGAGCTTTGCATGTAAGCATTGGTTTCATTCCTACAATGGGCGCACTACATAGTGGACATCTATCACTGATCAAAAAAGCAAAAGAGGAAAACGAGATTGTAGTTGTCTCTATCTTTGTCAATCCTACACAGTTTTTAAAAGGTGAAGATTTAGAGAAATATCCAAGACGTGAACAAGCAGATAAGCGTGTTTGCGAACTAGCAGGAGTTGATTATCTTTTTTATCCCAATGCAGAAGATGTTTATGAGAAAGATGAAGTAAGAGTTTGCGCTCCAAATGTACGTGGTTATATCCTTGAAGGTGCAACGCGCCCCGGACATTTTAGCGGTGTTTTAACTGTAGTGATGAAACTTCTTAACATCGTCAATCCGACAAATGCCTATTTTGGAAAAAAAGATGCGCAACAGTTAAAACTGATTACTTTGATGGTCAAACAGATGTTTATGGATGTCAATATTGTGCCCGTTGAAACGATGCGCGATAGTTTAGGTTTGGCACTAAGCAGTAGAAATGACTATCTTAGCGCTCATGAGAGAACTGAAGCGCTAAAAATTCCATCAGCTTTAAAAAAGGCGACGAGTTTAGTTATAGCAAAGGAGTATGATGTTGAGACAATCATCAAGGAGATGGAAGCTATCCTAGCTCCGCTGGAAGTTTCTTATATAGCGATTGTAAATCGCGAGTTTGTCCCACTTACAAAGGTAGAGACAGGTAACTCAGTGATTTTGGTGGAGGCTGTTGTTGGCGTCACTTGGTTGTTGGACAATATTTGGCTTTAAGTACTTTTCTTCAATCATAGTATCAATGATCTGTTTAAAAATAGGAACAGATGTCTGTGCAGCGAAGTATTCACCTTTTGGTTGGATAACGACAACACCGATGGTATAGCTATTTTTTCCATCATTGGCAAAACCTACAAATGAAGTATTGTACTTAGCAACATACGATCCTGATTCTACGATATGCGCAGTTCCGGTTTTTCCGCCTATCTCCAATCCTGGAGTGATCGCCTTTGTTCCCGTTCCTTCCATAACAGTTTTAATAAGAATTTTTTTCATCATACTTGCCGTTGTAGGGTCAACAACCTGTTTTCCAGGATCAATAGGGATCGGAGTTACTTTACCAAATTTGTCGATAAGTGAATTTACTAAGACAGGAGTAACCTCTTTTCCGTTGTTATTAAAAGCATTGTAGGCATTGACAAGCTGCATGAGTGTCACTTTCATCCCATATCCATAAGATGCAGTTGCTTTATATATTTCATCGCTGAGTTGTGATGAGTTGGGAATCTGTCCCTCTTTTTCGTATGAAAGATCGATGTTGGTTTTATGTGCAAGTCCAAAGTTAGAGAGTCCTTCATAAAAGTCCATTCCTGTAAGTTTTTGTGCAAGTTGCGCCATACCGATATTTGATGAGTAGACGATAACATCCTCGGCACTGAGCATATCAAACTTATGCTCATCCGTGATCACTTTTCTACCCATTTGAAATTTTCCTCCATGACCATTGACCATATCATAAGGATTAATGAGATGTTTTTCTAGTAAAAGAGTAAATGTCAGTGGTTTGATAACAGAACCAGGTTCAAAAGCATACTCGATAGCCCAAGTATTAAGCGAAGGATAATCCTGTTTTTGTATATTTTGTGGAAGAAATCTATTTGAACTCGCAAGTGATAAAATTCTGCCATCTTTTGATGACATGACAACTATCATAATATGCTCTGCGTTGAGTTTCTCTTTCATCTTGTCTAAAATATTTTCTATTTTTATTTGAAGCACAACAGGAATATTTAATTTAACATCTAAGCCGTCAGTCTGGGCTTTGGTATAGCTGTCCTTGTTGAGAATCATGTAGTTATTAACATCGCGCGGAGCAAACTGTTTGGCATCTTGTTTAGATGAGAGTTCATCTTCATAGCGCTTTTCAACACCTTTTACTCCGCGTATTTTGGTATAACCGTCTTCTTCTATTTTATGTGGATAACCTATAACAGGCGTAAGCAGAGTTCCATAAGGATATATTCTAGCTTCTCCACTTTCGATGACACTAAGACCCTGTGTGATTCGAGTATGTGTTGTAGGATTTTCTATCTCTTGAAACACCTTATATCTTCTTAACTCAAAGCCGAGATTTTTAAGAGATTGCGCTTGTTTGGAATTGAGGTTATAACTTAAAACGACAATCCCATTTTTTTTGTTTAAAAGAGTTCTCACAGTTTGTGGATCGACATTGCTGTATATGCTGTAAAGCTGAATGAAAAGATCCATCTTATTTGGATCTATAAAGCTGGTATTGACTATCGCTTTATAAAGCTTTTGTGTAGTTGCAAGATGAAATCCATCAGCACTGATGATGCTCCCACGTTTAGCGACAGATGTTTCAGAGGTGAAAAGTGAAGGGATTTCACGAGGATTGATGGCAGTAAAAAGCATTACGCTTAAAAAGACGATAAAACCAAGTGAAATAATAAAAAAAAGTAAAAAAGTCTTTTTTGATTTTGTTCTATAAGAAATACTATGCATTAAAAACGGGTTACTTACATTTGAGTTTTACTGATTTGTGAGTACGCATTCAATGCTTTATTTCTAACTTCAAGCATCAGTTTCATACTTATTTCTGCTTTGTCGATAGCAAGTGCCGCTTGATGAAGATCTTTAACTTGACCTGTTGCTATGTCACTCATCGCTTTTTCGCTAGTTTCTTGCATGTCATTTACTTCATTCATAGCCGATTTTAGAGACTGAGCGAAAGCGTCTCCAGTACTTGGAGTTTGCGCTGATGATAATTTATTTTTTAAAATATCTGTAGATGAAAGAGTATCGATACTAGTTATTGCCATAATTTATTCCTTGTCTACTGTAAAAGAGAAATGGCGCTAGTCGCCATATTTTTAGCACTCTCAAATGCCGCAACATTTGCTTGATATGATCTTGTTGCTTCTACTAAATCGGCCATTTCCACTACAGGATTAATATTTGGGTACGCAACATAACCCTTTGCATCAGCATCAGGACTTGTCGGGTCATATTTCATTTTCGGCTGTGAATCGTCACGTGATATCTTATCAACTTTAACAGTCATTATAGCAGGGTTTACTTTACGGCCAGCTTGTCCCTCATCCAAAGGATCTCCGTATTTATTTGAAGAGTTTTGGCTGTTTATGGCTGTATTTATAGCATCATTGAAATTGATAGCTTTGAAGATAACTTCTCTACGGCGGTAAGGTCCACCCTCTTCAGTACGAGTTGTTTGTGCATTTGCGATATTTGAAGAGATAACATTTACGCGAGTTCTTTGAGCAGAAAGCCCATAACCGCTGATATCAAAACTACTTAAAAAATTGCTCATAATCTATCCTTAGCTTAGTTTCGCAGATGAGTCGATAACACTTTTATAGATGTTTTCATCTTTTTTAATCGCTGCGATAACAGCATTGTACATCGTAGAGTTTTTACTCATCTCTGTTGTTTCTACGTCTATATCCACACTGTTTCCATCGTTTCTCGCCATATGTCCGTCTCTAAAAAACAGAGATGCTGTTGAGTTGTCAAGCTGAGGAAGTGCGTCAAGATGTTCGCCATCTGTTTTTGCCATTTGAAGTGTTTGCGTATTACTTCCAAATGCCTCTTTTTGTTTTTGTACAAGAGTTGATTCAAAACTTACATCACGCGGTTTATAATATGGAGTGTCTGCATTAGCGATATTTGATGCGATCATATCCTGACGCATAGATCGGTAATTTAGAGCTTGTTCCATTAAAGGGCGCGCTTGTGATATTTGAAGACTCATCTGCAAACCTTTTTTATTTATTATGACTGTAAAAGCAATTGTTGTGCCAATTTTTCTTAGATTATCGCTGTAGTTGTTTGCTTATATAAAAAAACCGAATACTTGAAATATTACAATAGTATCGTCACTTTAATATAACTTTAAGATAATCTGACTTAAGGTTACTGGTGTGACCCAATTTTTTAAACTAAGGAGTTCTTATGAAAAGAGCTGGTTTTACAATGATCGAATTGATCTTCGTTATCGTTATTTTAGGTATTTTATCGGCGGTTGCATTGCCGAAATTCATTCGGTGTTTCTGAGCAAGCACACGTTGGTAAATTGAAAGCGTATGTTGGTACGTTAAACAGAACTGTTTCGCCTGCGCTTTGGTCTGAGTCTATTTCAGGTGATTTAAATGGTTCTATTAAGACTTATCAAACAAAGTTAGATTCTCAAATTACGGGGCCGAGTGAGTTGGATGCGAATGGAACGCTTACTAGTTGTACATTAACTTATCCAGTAGCACCTGTTGGTAAAACAGATGCAGATAATACTACTCTAAAGTCCGGAACAGGTGCTTTTGCTAAAGCAACAACGATAGGTGCAAGTCAGTATTACATAGGTTGTTCTGATGGTAACTCAACTTCATCTCCACTTTTCTTCTTAGAAGATCAAAATGGTACTATTTTAGTAAAATAATCTCAGTGTAATAACAATCCCTTCGCGGGACTGTTATACTTTTCTCCTCCCACTATCTTAACTTGTTAGGTTGCCTATGTTACATAAAACTTCACGAAATGCTTTTACGATGATAGAGCTCATTTTTGTTATTATTGTTATTGGTATTCTTGCTACTATTGCTATTCCAAGATTTGCAGGTGTCTCTGAACAAGCAGTCATTGCAAGTGGACGTTCAGATGTTATGTCGATCCGTACAGCGATCTCTACTGAAAGACAGAAGCGTTTTATGAAGGGTGACAGTAGTTATATTAACCATTTAGATGGCAATGCAACAGCAGCTCCAGGAGTTGGCGCAAGTATATTTGATAATAATGGTATAAGCACAAATAAACTTCTAACATATGGAATTACAACGAAGAATGCTGATGGTGGTTGGATGAAAACAAATACTGATGAATATACTTATTACGTTTCTGGAACTCCAAATGTATTTAACTATAACATTCTCGATGGGACTTTTAATTGTACTTCTGGAACATACTGTAGCAAACTGACTAAGTAAAGTCAGTTTCAAGTATAATTCTTTTATGAATTATTACTACCTTTCTCTCTTAAACTCTCCATTACAACCTTTAACTTACCAAAGTGAACTTTACCTTGAAAATGGCTACCATGTAGAGGTTCTACTTCAAAATAAAACGGTTCAAGCGGTAGTTGTAGATTCGTGCGAAAAACCAGAATTTAATACGCTTGATATCTTGCATGGTAGCAATCTTTATTTTTCAAAACCTCAAATACAACTCGCAAATTTTTTATCAAACTACTATCTCTGCTCACTCGGCGAGGCTTTTTCTTTACTTGTTCCCTTTGATAAAACCTTTACATGTAAGGATGTTTTAGTTGATTTTAAAGATACTATAGAACTCTCAGATAAACAAAATGAGGCCGTTGCATTTACAAAAATAAAAGATGTATCTTTACTCTTTGGAGACACGGGAAGCGGAAAAACAGAGATTTATATGAAACTTTTTTCTCAAACTATCCAAGCGGGAAAAAGGGCAATTTTTTTAATGCCTGAGATCTCTTTAACACCGCAAATGGAGCAAAGACTTACCGCTCATTTTGGTGAGCGTGTCGTGATGTGGCACTCAAAAATCACAAAAATCCAAAAAGAGAAGATTTTAAAACGCATCCGTGAGGGAAGTGTCGATATCGTCGCAGGTGCAAGGTCAGCGCTTTTTGTTCCTTTGCATGATATCGGTTTGATAGTTGTCGATGAAGAGCATGACGACAGCTACAAATCATCGAGTAAACCGCGATACAATGCCCGTGATATGGCGATTTACATGGGAAAACTCTATAACGCAAAAGTAGTTTTGGGAAGTGCCACGCCTTCACTTACGAGCTATGCAAAGTTTCCCTCATTTCGTCTCAAAGGCGGATATTTTGAGTCCAAAAAAGAGTATATTTATCAAACCTCTCTGGAAGCGATAACGCCGCTGATAGAAAATGAAATTCTGTGCACTAAGCAAAAAGATGAGCAAAGTATCGTTTTTATCCCAACGCGTGCAAACTTTAAATACCTTATCTGCTCAAGTTGCGGGCATAAATATCTATGTCCATATTGTAGTGTCGGCATGAGCGTGCATCAAAAAACTAAAACGCTCAAATGCCACTATTGTAACTTCGCCACACAGATTCCACAAGTGTGTCCAGAGTGTAAAGAGCCCGCACTTAAAAGTGCCAGACTCGGAACAGCTGAGGCTGTAAAACACTTGCAAGAAAATCACCAATCCTTATGCCCAGATGGCACTTTGCATGTAGAGCAGTTTGACCGCGATGTGATAACGACGCAAAATAAACTGATCAAGACGCTTAAACGTTTTAACGACAAAGAAATAGATGTGCTTGTGGGAACGCAGATGCTTTCTAAAGGACATGATTATCACGATGTAACCTTGGCAGTAGTTTTGGGACTTGATAATATGCTCAACATGAGTGACTACAGAGCTAGAGAAAAAGCGCTCTCTTCACTTGTACAGATAGCAGGACGAAGTGGGCGTAAAAAAGAGGCAAAAGTAATTGTGCAGACTTTTAATCGCGAGTTTTTTGAGGCGTACATGGATGACTATGAAAGATTTTTAAAAGATGAGTTGGAGTTTCGCCGAGGTTTTTATCCACCTTTTAAAAAGCTTGCTAGAGTTTTATTTGCTCACAAAAATGGGATCAAAGCGCAAGATGAGATGAATGCAATGGTAGAAAAATTAAAATTTTTTACTACAGTAGAAGTCATTGGTTTTGGAGCATCTGCTATAGAAAAAATTGCAGATAAGTACCGTTTTATGGTACTTTTACGAGCTGATAAAAGTACCGATCTCATTAAAGCTTTGCTTACATGTAAGACATCTCTTTCTCAAATTGATATGGATCCGATAGAGTTTTCGTAATATTTTTTCTTACATTACTTTTTTCAAAAAAGCAAAAGCAGTTTTTTATCCCAAAAAAGATATCATCCTTCTTATGATAAAAAGATACGAAACTAAAAAAATTTATGTTGGAAATGTTGCTGTTGGTGGGGATGCACCTATTAGTGTGCAGTCTATGACTTACTCAAATACCCGTGATGTTGAAGCGACTGTTGAGCAGATAAATCGTTTGCATTTTGCAGGATGTGATATCGTCCGTGTGGCTGTTCCAGATATGGAAGATGCGCTTGCTCTTAAAGCGATAAAAGAGCGTATCTCTTTGCCGTTAATCGCAGATATTCACTTTAACCACAAACTCGCACTTGTAGCGGCTGAAGTAGTGGACTGTATTCGTATCAATCCAGGGAATATCGGCTCTAAAGATAAAGTACGTGAAGTTGTAAAAGCGTGTCAAGAGCGTAATCTTCCTATTCGCATCGGTGTGAATGCAGGAAGTTTGGAAAAAGAGTTTGACAATAAATATGGTCCCACTGCTGAGGCTATGGTGGCTTCCGCTGAGTACAACATCAAATTTTTAGAAGACCTTGGATTTGATGATATCAAGATCTCTCTCAAAGCGAGTGATGTGCAAAGAACAGTGGATGCGTATAGAATGCTCCGTCCAAAAAACCATTATCCGTTTCATTTGGGTGTCACGGAAGCTGGAACTATCTTTCATGCGACAGTGAAGAGTGCCATCGGTTTGGGTGCACTTTTACTTGATGGTATCGGCGATACTATGCGTGTTTCCATAACAGGCGAGCTCGAAGAAGAGATCAAAGTTGGACGTGCGATTTTAAAAGACAGCGGCGCGGCGCCTGATGGACTTAATATCATCTCTTGTCCTACATGCGGACGTATTGAAGCGGATTTGGTTACTGCCGTGAGTGAGATCGAGCGAAGAACGGCGCACATCAAAACACCTCTCAATGTCTCCGTAATGGGCTGTGTGGTCAATGCCATCGGCGAAGCGCAACATGCAGATGTGGCAATCGCTTATGGAAAAGGGAAAGGGCTTGTAATGGTAAAAGGAGAAGTTGTGGCAAACTTGGATGAGCATGAACTTGTAGATAGATTTGTAATGGAAGTTGAAAAGATGGCAGAAAATGACGGAAAATAATCTTTATAATCTCACTTTTGAAAAATCGGTTTTGAGCTCCATCGTTTTTGATCCCAAGCAATTTGATGAGCTTTCTTCTGTACTGAAATTTGATGATTTTTATCTTCCTGCGCATCAGGATATCTTCAAGTCGATGCTCTCTTTGACACAAAAAAATGAGCCCATTGATGAAGAGTTTATCAAAAAAGAGCTGAGTCGTGAGAAAAAATTTGATGAGAGTATTATGCTTGATATTCTCTCTGCAAATCCTATCGCAAATATCAAAGCCTACGTCGATGTCCTCAAAGATAAATCGCTCAAGCGCCATCTTTTAACACTCACAACTGAGATAAAACGTGTCACTTTGGAAGAAGATCTTCCGAGTGAAGATGTCGTAGATATGGTGGAGAAAAAACTTTACCAGATCACACAAAACTCTCAATCAAGTGACTTTAAAGATTCTCCGACTGTTATATTTGATACGATGGAATATATCAAAGAGATGAAAGCGCGTGGAAATACAAAACTTGTCGGTGTCGATACAGGTTTTGATAAGCTCAACGAGATGACGACAGGTTTTGGAAAAGGGGATTTAGTTATTATCGCAGCACGTCCAGCGATGGGGAAAACCTCTTTTGTTTTAAATACGGTCAATAACTTAATTGTCCATGGAAAAGGTGTTGCATTTTTCTCGCTTGAGATGCCAGCTGAACAGTTGATGCTAAGACTTCTAAGTATCCAGACTTCTATCTTTTTACAAAAACTGCGTGTTGGGGATTTGAATGATGATGAATGGAGTAGACTTACAGGTGCGATAGACAAGATGAATAGAGCAAAACTTTTTGTTGATGATCAGGGTTCTGTCAATATCAATCAGCTTCGTTCAAAACTTCGTAAGCTGAAAAACCAGCATCCAGAGATTGAAGTGGCTGTGATAGATTACTTGCAGATTATGAGCGGAACTGGCGGGAAAGATCGTCACTTGGAAGTAAGTGAGATCTCCCGTGGTCTCAAAATGCTCGCGCGCGAGCTTGGCATTCCTATCATCGCGCTTTCTCAGCTTAACCGTGGACTTGAATCAAGAAACGACAAGCGTCCAATGCTTAGCGATATTCGTGAGTCGGGTTCTATCGAGCAAGATGCCGATATCATCCTCTTTGTCTACCGAGATGACGTTTATCTTTACAAAGAAGAAAAAGAGCGCGAAAAAGCGGCTAAAGCTGAGGGCAAAGAGTATAAAGGTTCGTTTGTCGAAAAAGAGGAAGAGGAAGCTGAGATCATCATCGGTAAACAGCGTAATGGTCCAACAGGTCATGTGAAACTGCTATTTCAGAAAAAACTCACTCGCTTTGTGGATGCTCCATCTTTTGCGAGAGGGATAGAAACTGTTTATGAAAATATCGATACTCGCTCTGCTAGTGTGGATGTAGGTAATGACTCCATATCGATATCTATCCTCTAAATTATGATCGCACGTCCAGAACTTTTTCGAGGACGTGACTTTTTTTATGCTCTGCTTGGTTTCTTTTTACTCTTTTTGCTCTCCCTTTCCTATGAATATTTTTCCTATAAAAAGTTTGTTGCACAAGAGAATGTAACGCTTACATGTAAGGTTTTAAACCAATATGAAAAGAGCCGTTTTAGTTCTTCATATTTTATGCTTAAACTTGATTGTGGTGAGGCTGTGATTTACACTGCAAAAGGGCTTGGTATCGGCGATGTGATGGAAAAAGAGGTGAGCGCGGAGTTTAGTCTTTCACGGCTTGATTTTTTGGGCTATCTCAAAGGTTTTTATGCCAAAAGTACAGACTTTCATGTGCTAGAATCCGAGAGTTTTAAATCACGTCTCAATGCCTCCATCGCCGCACAACATGAAGATAAAGATACCGTAACGATCTACAAAGCGCTCTATACAGCCGCACCGCAAAACATCGAACTTCGTCAAAAACTCTCCTCTTTGGGTGTGAGTCATTTGATGGCGATTAGCGGCTTTCATTTGGGAGTGCTTAGCGGTGTTTTGTTTTTTCTTTTTGGATGGATTTATCGACCGATTGCGGGAAGATATTTTCCATATAGACATGCCAATCGTGATTTGTTTCTTGTGGTTGCAGTTTTTTTATTTGCCTATGTTTGGTTTTTAGATTTTACCCCTTCTCTTATCCGCTCTTTTGGAATGCTCGTTGTTGGGTATTTTCTTTACGATAGAGGACTGAAAATTATAATGAACCCCTAAAATCAAACCAGTAAAATCTATTTTTTAATTCCAAAACGCTAGAATAAAATACGGAATATATAGGGATTAAGAAATGAGCATCAAACGAAAAATATACAGTGCTGAGTTCAAAGCAAAATTGGTT
>CAISHH010000033.1 GCA_903885085.1 uncultured Campylobacterales bacterium | reverse complement strand
TAAAAAGGTGGAATTAAAAAACTTGATTTACTGGTCTTGAAAAAAGGGTTCATTATACCGTTAATAGTCATATCCGCACAAAATCAAGAGGATAAAAAGATCGAATCCTTAGAACTTGGAGCGGATGATTATCTCATAAAACCATTCAGTACCAATGAGCTCCTTGCTAGAATACGTGCAGTACTGAGAAGATGTGAAAATATACAAGTAACCCATATATTGGAGTGTAATGAACTAACAATGGATTTAATAGCACGGACTATTATGCTTGAAAACATTGAAATCAAAGTAACACCGACAGAATATGATCTACTAAAACTTTTCATGAAAAATAGCGGAAAAGTACTTACACACAATTTTTTACTAAAAGAAGTATGGGGAATTGGATATCAAAATGAAGTGCATTACTTGAGAGTTTTTGTCAATCAGTTACGACAAAAGATTGAAAAAGATCCATCAAGACCTAAAAAGATTTTAACCGAAACGGGCATTGGGTATCGAATGATTTGTTCTTAAATGGAGTATGATTTTTCTTACATGTAAGCCTTTTCCTCTGTACTTTTTTCTCCGCAAAAAAGTACCAAAACAAGCGAAGCGCTCCCGTAGGGATGTTTCCTCGAAAAAGCTCTTGCAACGGCTTCGAGCTTGCCTTTGGATTTTAGCTTTTTTGACCGAGTGGAGTCGTGAAGAAAATGCAACTGTTTGAGAGAACGTAGTGAGAGAGCGCCCGAAGGAAGTGCCCTTGGGGTATTTGCATTGTTAGACGCAGCGACCGAAATAAAGCGTTAAAAAATCCATCCTACTGACACGCTTTTTGGTTACTTTTATAAAAAAGTGACAAAGAAACCTTTTACACCCAAGGGCACTTCGCATGTAAGAACCCTTACATGTAAAGATTATTTACGAAAGTAACGCCTTCGCACACTCATTGATACGCTTTCCATCCACTTTTCCAGCAAGCTCTTTACTCGCTATTCCCATTACTTTACCGATATCTTTCATAGATTCGGCTCCGACTTGAGAAATGATCGCTTTGATGGCAGAACTTAGCTCCTCGTCGCCAAGCTGTTTTGGTAGATACGGCTCATAAAATGCGATCTCTGATAACTCTTTTTCTATTAAGTCATCACGCCCAGCAGTTTGGTACTGAGTGATAGAATCATTTCTTTGTTTGATCTGTTTTTGGATAATTTTTATGACATCCTCATCACTAAGTTCTCTTCTTTCATCTACTTCTATTTGTTTAAAAGCACTGCTTAGTAGTCTAAGTGCATCGCGTTTTGCATTCTCTTTTGCTTTCATAGCTTCTTTTATTTGGGTATTAATCTGTTCTTTTAAACTCATAAATCTTCCTTGGAACTTTTTTTGCTAGTATTATAGCAAGAGCGTGTAAAGCCGCCCTTTAGATTGTTTAAAAAGAAGATATTTATGATTAAAATTTTATTTATTGGCTTATATGTTATGCTCATATTTACTGGCTGTGCAGAAAATCTTGTGGATCCTGAGATCAATTTTGAGCCGCCTAAGTATGTTGAAGAGATGCCGGCTAAACAAGAACAGCAGGATTTCTCTTCTGCGGGAAGTATCTTTGGAAAAGGGGATAATCCTCTTTTCTCAGATCATAAAGCGATGCGTGTGAATGATATTGTAACTATTGTGATCTCAGAAACGGCAAAAAGTAGTAACACTGGATCAAAAGCACTCTCAAGCAGTGATACAAGCAGTTTAGGTGGTGGTATTACTGCAGCAAATGGTGGCAATCCTGCTGTTTCTGCAATGGCGAATAAGTTGAATGGATTGACTAATATCGGTTTTGCAACTAATTCTAGTTCCACGTTTGCAGGTAAAGGTGCAGCAACAAAAGATGCATCATTTACAACGACGGTTTCTGCAAGAGTAATCAAAATTTTGGAAAATGGAAACTATTTTGTCTCAGGAAAACGTGAAATACTTATAGACGAGCAAAAGCAGATAATACAAGTCAGCGGTGTGATAAGACCGTATGATATCAGTCAAAGTAATCAGATCAGCTCTTCACAGATGAGTGATGCAAAGATACTTTATAAAACTCAAGGAGATATGGATCGTGCAACGCAACAGGGATGGGGAAGTAAACTTGTACATGCGATTTGGCCGTTTTAGCAGTCTTCTCTTATTTACTGTTTTAACGCTTCATGCAGGTTCGTTCGAAGATTTTAAAAAATCCCAGAATGAATCATTTCAAAAATATAAAGATGAACGCGACGAAGCTTTTGATAACTATTTAAAAGAGCAGTGGAAAGCATACAAAGAGTATAGTGGGCAAACTCTGTATGAAAAAACTAAACCAAATATTTTACCAAAGACTACTTATGTTCAGCCACCAAGTGTAGGCCCAAAAGTTATCATCGATATCAAGACTGAACAAAAACCACTTATCATCCAAAAGCCTGTCCCTTTACAAAAAGATATCAGTTTTTTATTTTACGGCACAAAGCTTAATTTTCAAACACCGTATGGACTCAAACAAGCAAGATTTTATCCAAATACACAAGAGGGAATCGCCTCATTTTTTGATAAAGCCGCTTCTAGTGAATATCAGGCATTTATAGCTGATATCCAAGCAACTAGCACTCAGTTAAATCTCAATGATTGGGGTGTTTATCTTTTGGTCAATCAACTCTCAGCAAAAATATTTGAAGATGCAGATGATGCAAATCTCTTTAGCTGGTTTGTGTTCAATAAGCTTGGATATGCGGTCAAAGTAGGTTTGTCAGATGATAATCATGTTGTCTTATTGACTTACTCCAAAAAGATGATCTATTCTACGCCAAGCTACACACTTGATAATAAAAAGTTTTATGCACTTAGCTATTACAATAAACGTGGAGTAGGAAACGTTTATACCTATAATCAAGATTATCCAGGATCTGTGAGGCCTCTTGATTTGGCACTTCTTACACTTCCAAATTTTCCAGTTGTTAAAAAATCAAAAACATTACAGTTCAATTATCAAGGCAAAGCGATCAAAATAGCGTTTGATTACAATCTAAATATCATTGATTTTATGGCCTCTTATCCTCAAGCTGATTATGACACTTATTTTGATGCGCCAATGGAAAATGAGACTTATGTTCAAGTGGCTACGGCTCTTAAAAAATATATAGACGGCAAACGCGCGAGTGATGCAATGAACTTCGTACTCTCCTTCGTACAACATGCATTTGTTTATGAAACGGATCAGCAGCAGTTTGGACGAGAAAAGTCTATGTTCGCAGAGGAAACGCTTTATTACCCTGGAAGTGACTGTGAAGATCGAGCAACTTTATATGCATATCTGATGGAGAAACTTTTTCATGTGAATGTGGTCGGAGTAAAATATGCAGATCATATGACAACGGCCATTCAAGTTCCGATGCTCGGAGATGCTTTTTATATCGAACATCAACGCTATGTGATCGCTGACCCAACCTATATCAACGCGACGATAGGACAAAGTATGCCACAATATAGAAGTGTTATTCCGGAACGTTTTATTATTGTACAAGCGAATTAAAGGCTTACATAGTAAGGGCTTTATGAATACAACCCATAAAGCCTTGAACTTAATAGTTATAGGCTACTTTGTATCTTGGATCGTCGGCAGCTTCTACAAATGTGCAGTGTCTGCCAGCTTTGATAAGTAACTCTTTGCAGTCACGGCTTAAATGACGTAACATCAAAGTTTTATCTGCATCTTCATATTTTTTTGTAATTACATTGAGTGCTTCAATACCTGAAGAATCTAAAACACGAGCATTTTTAAACTCTAAAATCACACGCTCACTATCATTTTCAACATCAAAGATATCCATAAAGGAAGCCGTAGAAGCAAAAAAGAGAGGACCGTCAAGTTCATAGATCTTTGTGCCATCTTCGGTAAAAGTGACTTTGGCAAAGATGCGCGCATGTTTCCATGCAAAGACAAGTGCTGATATGATGACACCCGCAATAACCGCAGTTGCAAGATCTGCAAAAACAGTGATAAGCGTGACTGATACTACGACAAATGCATCTTCTTTGGGCATATGTTTCAGATGAGAAAAACTGCTCCATTCAAAAGTCCCGATACTTACCATAAACATGATCCCCACAAGCACCGCAATTGGGATGATGTTGAGTGTGTCTGTAAGAGAGGCAACAAGGATCATAAGCCCGATAGCTGCGGTTAGGCCTGAAAGTCGTCCAAGACCGCCTGATGTAAAGTTTATGATCGACTGACCGATCATGGCACATCCCGGCATGCCGCCAAAGACGCCACAAGCCATATTTCCAGCACCCAAAGCGATACACTCTTTGTTTGCACTTCCTCGTGTGTCACTCATCTCATCTAGAACTGAAAGAGTAAGTAGAGATTCTATAAGTCCGACCATCGCCGCGATAAAAGCATAAGGTAAAACTATCATAATCGCATCAAAACTCAGGATTGTATCTGGAATATGAAAGCTTGGAAGTTGCCCTTTAAATGCGCTCAGGTTTGCTAAATCGCCGACAAGCATAGTGCTTACATGTAAGAAGTAAACGCCCAAAGTAAGCGCAATGATGGCAATGAGTCCAGATGGAACTGCTTTGGTGAGTTTAGGTAGAAAAAACATAATCGCCATTGTGACAATGACGAGCACAAACATGGCTGTGTCATCTGAGTGAAAAAACTTGAATTGCGCCATTGCTATGACGATAGCAAGACCATTGACAAATCCGTAGATGGCAGGAAGAGGCACTAAGCGGATAAATTTTCCAAGCTTAAGCACACCAGCTAAAATCTGAAAAGCTCCCGCCATAACAGCTGCTAAAGTAATGTACTGCATAATTCCAAAGGCGAGGGCGTCACCGCTTGCTCCTTGAGAAATCAGAAGTGCTTTTGCCTCTAAGGCCAAACCGACTAAGACAACGGCGACTGAACCAGTAGCTCCGCTTATCATTCCTGGTTTCCCGCCAAAAAGGGCAGTGATAAGTCCAAGGATAAAAGCAGAATAGAGCCCCACAATTGGACTCACATCGACAATAAATGAAAAAGCGATCGCTTCAGGAACTAAGGCAACGGCTACTACAAGTCCTGAAAGCAGATCATTTTTGAGATTGGAAGTGTCGTATTTTTTGATATCAAACAAATTTTTAACCTTTAAAAATGGAAAATAAAATTGTGAAATTGTATCAAAAGAGTGATGAAGAGAGGCTTGAAGAGTAAGAGAGTATCCCTTGGTGGCGCATAAAAGAGTATGCACCCAAGGAAAAAGAGTTAGCCCATTTTTAGTGTGCAAGCCTCATCATATGACATTTTTTTAGCGTAGAAAGTAGCTTTTTTGATTCCATCATAGAGTGCATCTAGTTTCTCTTCTGCACCCATACGTTTGAGCTCTTTTTTATCTAGATCAGCATGAGCGATAAGTTCGTTCCAAACAGAACTCTCATCAAGTGCAAATGCATGAACCGTGATGCCGTTGTATTCAAAAATCGCATCACTGATCAAGTTGTTGACAAAAAGAGTTACCATTGTTTTTTCTGAAAACATAGTTTTGTAAAGTTCAAATGTCTGTTCAAAATCAGCAAAATTGTTTAGTTCAGCTGCAAATAAAAGTGTTGATTCGCCATCTGCTATGACAATCGCATGTTTGAGCATAAGTTTAGGCGGCAACTGTTTTTCAGGGGAAAGAAATTCACCCGCAATAATGATAAGTTCTCCTCTATATCCAAAACGTCCCGCTGTTTCTAATGCACCTTTTAAAGAAGGTTGCCACTCTAGTTTGTTTTCATATATAAAATCAATAGGTGAGCCCATCGTATTTCCTTGTTTGTGGATTGTATCCGATCAAGTTTGGTTTGAGCACCGTAAGGAAATGGAGCATGCTGTTGCGCGCTTAAAAGAAGTTACTAACTTTAATGCATATAGTGTGCTAGGGTATTGTGACTTTTATGTTATGAAAGACGCGGATATGTAGGATAATCCTACATACTAATAAGATTGTGAAGGGATTAGTTTTGAAGCGAGTTTAATTGTTCTTTTACTTTGACTTGTTTACTTTGCGCATCTTCAAGTGCTTCACGGTTTTTAGCTAAAACATCTTCAGGAGCATTTGCACAAAAACGCTCATTGTTTAGCATTCCAGCGAGTTTATCGATCTCTTTTTGAAGTTTTTCATCCTGTTTTGAAAGTTTAGAGATGATAGAACTCAGATCAATAGAATCAGTCGGGATAAATGTCTCACAAGTATCTGCGATGTCGCTCACAGAGTTTTCTATTTTACAGTCCGTAAATTCGACGACTTCGACTTTTGCAAGTCTTGCAATGAAAGGTATCATCATCGTTTTTGCATCTTCATCAATATTATCGATTTTTACATACGCTTTTTCTATTTTTTGATTTGCAAGATCGACTAAAACTTTCGCACGTCTAATGGAAACAATGGCATCCATGATAATCTCGAATTTTGCCTCTTCTTTTTCACGTTTTCTCGTTTTTGTAGGATATGGCATAATCATAATAGAATCACTCGTATCAAGAGATGTGCCTGAAAGCTCGTGGTAAAGATACTCTGTGACAAATGGCATAAACGGATGTAGAAGTTTTAACGCTTCTTTAAAGATAGCTCCAAGCTCGATTATAGCAGATTTGTCCGCTTTGCTAAGCTCAATACCCCAGTCACAAAACTCATTCCAAAGGAATCTATAAATCGCCGTTGCTGCGTCGTTGAATTTGTACTCATCAAGAGCTGAGCGAATCTCTTTTGTGGCTTGGTTGAGACGAGAAACCATATATTTTCCAAGATCAGTATCCATACAAAAACCGTTCAGGTCTGGGAAAGTTTCTACATTCATCTGAAGATATTTACTTGCGTTGTAAAGTTTATTCGTAAAGTTACGGTTGAGTTCAAGTTTTTTTGGACTCATTCTAATATCACGCCCTTGTGCCGCTGAAATGGCAAGAGTAAAACGTAATATATCCGCACTGAATTCATTGACCATATCAAGAGGATCGATAACATTGCCTTTTGATTTGGACATTTTCTGTCCATTCTCATCGCGGACAAGTGCATGAAGATAGATATGTTTAAACGGAAGTTCACCCATAAAATTTTCACCCATCATCATCATTCTTGCAACCCAGAAGAAAAGGATGTCAAAACCTGTGATAAGAAGGGCATTTGGATAAAAATCTTTTAAGTCATCAGATTTGAAAAGTTTATCCATTTCCACATCGCCATTTCCCCAGCCTAAAGTAGAAAATGGCCAAAGAGCCGAGCTAAACCAAGTATCTAAAACATCTGGATCTTGAGCGATGTTTTTAGAAGCACATTTTGGACACTCATGCTCTGTCTCTTTTAAACTTGCCCATTCATGGTCGCAATCGCCGCAGTAAAAGACAGGAATCTGATGTCCCCACCAAAGCTGACGAGAGATACACCAGTCTCTGAGATCACCCATCCAAGAGTTGTAAGAGTTGATCCAGTTTGAAGGGAAAAACTTTGCTTCGCCCGCATTTGTTTTCTCGATTGATTTACGTGCAACTTCACTGCGAACAAACCATTGTCTTGATATATATGGCTCTACGATATTTTTACATCTATAACAGTGTCCCACTTGATGTTTATGATCTTCTATCTTGACCATGAAACCCTCTTCATCAAGACGTTTTACGATGATATCACGAGCAACAAGCCGCTCTAAGCCTTGAAATTCACCAGCGTACTCATTTAAAATCCCTTTTTCATCAAATACAGTGATAAACTCTAAATCATGACGTTTTCCAACTTCGTAGTCGTTTTGATCATGTGCAGGTGTAACTTTTACCACACCCGTTCCAAACTCCATATCTACGTGCTCATCAGCGATGATTGCTACTTCGCGATCAAGAAGTGGCAGTTTAATTTTTTTGCCGACAAGTGCTTTGTATCGCTCATCATCAGGATGCACCATCACAGCAGTATCGCCAAAGTAGGTTTCAGGTCTTGTAGTTGCTACCTCTACAAATCCGCTTCCATCGGCAAAAGGATATTTGATATGGTAAAACTTTCCATCATGGTCTTCGTGTTCGACTTCGATGTCTGAGAGTGCGCCATCATGTGTACACCAGTTGACCATATAGTTTCCACGAACGATAAGACCTTGGTTATATAAGTGAACAAAAGCTTCTTTGACAGACTTTTGTAGTCCTGCGTCCATCGTAAAACGTTCACGCTCCCAAGCGGGACTTACACCCATCTTGCGAAGCTGACTTGTCATGATTCCAGCGGATTCCTCTTTCCAAGCCCAAACACGCTCTAAAAACTTTTCGCGCCCAAGCTCCTCTTTTGTGATTCCCTCAGCCAAAAGCTGTTTTTCCACGACGTTTTGAGTAGCGATTCCCGCATGATCGGTTCCCGGTTGCCAAAGAGTTTTATAGCCATCCATACGTTTATAGCGAGTGATAATATCTTGAAGGGTAAATGTAAGTGCGTGACCTATGTGCAAACGACCAGTAACATTTGGAGGTGGCATCATAATGGCAAAGTTCTTGCCCTCTTGTTGAATAGCCTTGTTACCATCTACTTCGAAATATTTTCTACTTTCCCAAATTTTATAAAATTTCTCTTCTATTATGCTTGGTTCATATTTATTTTCTGACATAAAACTACCTTAAAATGGGGATTTAAATTGCGCGATTATAACAAAAGTGATGTGAAACTATCCTTACATGTAAGGCTCTGTATTTCTGGAATAAGTTTTGCTTTTTACATCTAACAATCGAATTCAAGGATAGAATATGACGTACCAAGTAAAAACTGAGATATTGGGATTTGAAGATATTAAGAGTGTAGAGTTTAGTGAAATAGATGAGCTTTTTGCAACGATAAAAAGTGAAAATGATAATAGTATTTCTTTTTCTTTGGTTAATCCATATCTTTTAAGAGAATATTCATTTGATCTTTCAAAATCGGCAAAAGTATTGCTTGAGATCGATGAAAGTTCAAATGTTTTGATTTATAACATTATGGTCGTTCAAAATCCTCTTGATGAATCAAAAGTAAACTTTTTGGCTCCATTGATTTTCAATAAAGACAAAGGTTTGATGGGTCAAGTTGTTTTACGTGCATCTGAAAATCCTGATTTTGGACTTGCCGAGAGTATTGGTAGTTTCAAAAAAGTCGCATAATTTTCAAATAAATCTAATCTGGTATAATCCTTTTTTTAATTAAGGATTATATCTCTTGCCTCTTTCACGCCTCAATGATCAACAACTCTCAGCCGCAACAGCAGAATTTGGACATAATCTTATTATTGCCTCTGCAGGTACGGGAAAAACATCTACGATTGTAGGACGAATCGCTCATCTTTTAAGTCATAATGTAAAGCCTCAAGAGATACTTCTACTCACCTTTACAAACAAAGCTGCAGCTGAGATGGTTGAGCGTGTTGCACTTTATTTTGGAAATGAGATTGCCACAAAGATAGATGCTGGGACTTTTCACGCTGTGAGCTACAGATGGCTTAAAAAAGAGGATAGAAAAGTTGTTTTAAAACAGCAACGCGAACTTAAAACTCTTTTTCGCAGTGTACATGATAAGCGTAGTTTTACCCATATTGATGCTGAGACTTCCGCTTATGGGGCAAATTATCTCTATGATCTTTATTCATTTTACCAAAATACCGAGATGGCTCTTGATTTTGAAACATGGATCAAACAAAACCAAAGTGAACATGAGACTTACGCGATGATTTATGCAGATATTGTCGATGAATTTGAGTTACTAAAAGTGCAGTATGGCTTTTTAAATTTTAATGACCTTCTTATTAAAATGAGAGATCTTTGTAAAAGTAAACATCTTGGATATAAAGAAGTTCTTGTTGATGAGTATCAAGATACCAATGCCCTGCAAGGGACGCTTATAGATGCGATGAACCCTGACTCTCTTTTTTGTGTTGGGGATTATGATCAGAGTATTTATGCTTTTAATGGAGCAGATATTTCGATCATAGGAAATTTTGACAAAAAGTTCAATGATGCAAAAGTTTTTACGCTTAACAAAAACTATCGTTCAACAGTTCCTATCCTTTCCCTTGCAAACAAAGTGATCTCCTACAATGAACGCATCTATCCAAAAGCTTTGGAATTTACAAGAACGGCGCCAAGTGCACAAGCTCCAAAACTCGTAGCGTATGATGAACTTTTTGATCAGTATCATGGCATCGCTGCATCAATTCGTGATTCTATGACTGCTCGTGAAGAGATTGCTGTTATCTTTAGAAATAACTCCTCAGCAGATGGGATAGAAGTGGCTTTAAAGGAGCTTGGCATTGCATGTAGGCGTAAGGGCGGAACAAGTTTTTTCGATTCAAAAGAGATAAAAGTGCTTCTTGATCTTTATACACTCCTTGTCAATGAGTCTGATATGATGGCTTTTATCCACCTTTTTGAATATGCCAAGGGCGTGGGAACTTCTATGGCAAAAGAGATCTATACAGCCCTTAAAACACTTGGTAACGGTTCGATGTTTTATGGACTTTATGCCCCTGATAGCGCTATTTCAAATCCTTTTGAAAAAAGAACGCTTAATCACCAACTGGGATTATTTGATGATTTTTTAGAACTCGGTGCAATAGGGCGCTTTGCAAAGCTTGGATTTGAAGAGAAGTTTTTAAAAAATGCCGTGTTAAAACATCCAAAATTGACAAAAGAGGGCGCGACTTTTTTACATCTTTTTTATCAACTCTTTCGCGATTTAAAAGGGATAAAACAGCCTCGTACCATCGTGAAAAAAATGGGTGAGTCTGAACTTTATAAGATGATCATCACCCATCTTGCACAAAAAAGAGCGCAGCAAAAAGATGGTTCTATAGATGAGAAACAAGAGAGTGAAGCAAAGGTGAGAATCACTAGAAAAGCGGCACTTTTGGAAGAACTTTCCAAGCCGTACAAAGAACATGAACGTTTTTTGAATGCGATGATTTTAGGCTCACAGGATTTAACGCAAGGCGAGGGCGTGCATCTTTTGAGTATTCATGCATCTAAAGGTTTGGAGTACAAAGAGGTTTATGTTATCGATCTTATGGATGGAAGATTCCCAAATAGAAAACTGATGGCAAGAGGTGGTAATATTGAAGAAGAACGTCGTCTTTTTTATGTTTCTGTAACAAGAGCTAAAGATATGTTGTATCTCAGCTTTGCAAAATATGACAAGATCAAGAAAATAGATTTCGTGGCTTCACAGTTTTTATATGAAGCTGGGCTTATAGAGATGGACGAAAATTATAAAAAATTGGTGAAAAAAGGTTCAAAAGAGGAAGAAGAATAAGCTGAGAGCCTAAAGGGGACTTTACATGTAAGCCAATTTTTGCTTACATGTAAGTGATTTCTTAATGGGTTCCGCTGACAGCTTCACCCATATTCCACATTGGTAAGAAGATACCAAGAGCGAGTAAAAGTACCATAGATGCGATGATGATAAGCATAATCGGCTCTATCGATTCTGCCAATCCATCGATTATAGCATCAAACTTCATTTTATAGTACTCTGCGACCTTTTGCATCATACTATCAAGCTGCCCACTTGTTTCACCTGCTGAAACCATTTGAATAATCATATTTTCAAAAAGACCGGTTTCTTTGAGTCCGTTGTGAAGATTTCCTCCCTTTTCAACAGTCGATCTAACTGCAGAAAGTTTATCTTTAAGAGGGAGGTTATCAACCATAGAAATCGCAGTATCTAGGGCTTCTGCAATAGGAATACCCGCACGGACTAGTTCAGCAAATACAAGTGTAAATCTACTTAAAGTAGCATACTATAATGAACCCCTAAAATCAAACCAGTAAAATCTATTTTTTAATTCCAAAACGCTAGAATAAAATACGGAATATATAGGGATTAAGAAATGAGCATCAAACGAAAAATATACAGTG
>CAISHH010000032.1 GCA_903885085.1 uncultured Campylobacterales bacterium | reverse complement strand
CACCATCAGAGCCACCTATACTTTTACCGGCTTTTATATCACGAGCAAATTGCTCTACATCTATTTCTATCTTCATGTGTCGTTCCTTGGGTAAATATAATTTTACCCGATTGACACGGAATTATGAACGGTTCCGTTATGTTTATCAGGAAATATGATACTCTCTACTAAAGTCCCATCTCCAATAATCTCATTATGAAGATCTTTTATATTATCTGTGAGTATTTCCGGAATTTCATCTAAGCTGTTTACGAAAATTCCTAAATAGTGCACTGGATCTCCATATTTGATAATGATAATCTCTTTATACTCATCTTTTATCTCTTCTTGGAGGAACTTCTTAATATCTATCACCATCACAGCTTGATCATTATAGATTAGCGTTCCTTTAAAGTGGTGATTTGGATCTATTTTAATCGTTGTTTTTAGTTCGCTTACATGTACAGCTTCTACTACACTTTCTGTATCAATACCCAACCACTGATTTCCAATCATAAATGTTGCAATATCTCGTGTGTGTTCACTTTGTTCAAATTTAAGCTCATTAGTAACCACAAACCCATTTTCATTTTCTAAGATCACATCACCGACATCACTGATATATGAGAAAAAGAGGGTGTAAATATCATTACAGTAGGCATCATTCTTACTCTTATATTCACGATATCCTTTTGAGCATTTAACACCAAGTGCATAATATTTGTCATCATAAATGATAATCTCACTTGTTGATTCTCCTGCATTTAATGAGAAATAACTACTGTCAATATCCAAAAAAGTTCCGATTTTATGCTTTTCATAGTTAGATGAAACCACCATCATATCTTTTGTAGCTATTGTTGCAAAAACGCCATCTTTGGTGGTTCCATCACTTTTCTTAGGAAGAGCTTCTTCTATCATTGTCGCAAATTGCTGTGAGGAATCAAACACTATACCAATGCCGCCTAAAACTGTTTTATCATCCAAAGAGCCAATAGCGGCATTATAGATATAGGTGTAATCGTTATTATAAAGATTACTGCTGGTAAAATCACTCACACAATATTGTGAAGAGTCTGAAAGGTTGAGGCTTTCTTCTATCCATTTATGAGAGAGTTTCTTTCCAATAAGATAGGACTCATCTTGCTTTGAAACTGCTACAATCGTTCCTGAATGATCATATATAAAAAGATTACTGTAAACTGTATATAACTCATTGATATAACTTAAAATATCATTCATTCTTTTTGTGTCGTTGGTACTTATTTGTGAACTGCTTAGAATTTTGCGAAACTCAGAAGTAAGTGCCCACCATCTACAATCATTCGCTCTTTCATAAAGGTTTCTATCCATAATATCAACGATAAGGTCAGCATAAAAAACACTGTCGCGTAAAATGATTGTCTTTGTGAGATTTGCGATAGATGAGCCTATAATATTCTTTGTATTTTCACCTGTTGTTTTAATCTCTTGCATCAATGCTTTTGAAAACTGTTTATTATGATTTTGAGAGCTTCCCTGCTTTATAGTACCGTTCCAAATTGCACGATTAAGATTTTTTTGTATACTGTTTGCCTGAATAGGAATATTTTTAAGTTCATCACTAAACCGTTCTCCATTTTGAAGTATGGACAGTAGCAAATCTTCTGAAATCTCAAAATTTGTCTCCTGCGCATCACCAAAAGCATGATCGATCGGTACCATGATATGTCCAACCCATCCAAGTCCAAAAAAGTTTTGATATCCGTTTGTTTTTTTACTTTTTGCAATATAATCTCTTCCTCCAAAAGTTACGATCTTAAATCTTTCATTTGAAATTATTTCAAGTTTTGCGCCGATTGGAATCTGATAAATATCGCTTGATGCGATGACAAAACCATCTTTATCTAAAAGGGTAATTGCCTCTTTTTTCTCGTGGTTCAGGAGATTTTTAAATATGCCATCCATCTCATCTTGAAACTTAAAACATAGGCAAAGTAGACCTAAAACTTGAGAATTGTGATCATTATCTTTTGTAACTTTGTATGAATAAACAAGAGATTTGTCATGATGAGGCAAAAAATCGTGATATCTATAAGTCTCAACATACTCTTGATTTGTCGTGAAAACTTCTTTTAAAAGAGGATCATGTGACTTTGAAACTTCTACACTGGCATCTAAATTTGCAAGTATCTCGCCATTTGGATTCATAAGTACTATATCAAAGTAAACACTGTATTTATCGATGTACTCTTGAAATCTGCTTTTGAGTGGCTCAAGTGCATTTGCATAAGATGATGTATATTTTGTTGGGTTATTGATAAGAAAGCTTCTTATATCATCATCTGTCGCTAGAAAACCTATGTCTGCTGTTCTTTCAAAGAGATTTCTAATAACAATATCTACTGCAACTTGAGCTTTAAAATTCATTTCACTTATAGTTTTATTTAAGAGTTCTGAAGCTAAGTGGTTGATTAATTCTGATGAAAGAGTGGTGAAATTATTTTTTATTTCACTCATATTGACCCCCGCATCACCTAGTTGGCTTAAAAGTGAAAGTGTATTCCAGTTATTGCTCAGGTCGTGAAGCATCTCTCTGTTATTCTCTACTTGTTCCATATGTTTTATGAAAGGTACTATCTCTTTTGTGATTTGTATGTCTTTGTATCTATAATAATCTTTTTTCAATTTTCCCATCTTTATGTTAATAAATTTATGGAAAAAGTTTATACGATTTTTTTGATTATTCAGATGATTAAATGATTGAAAAATAATCACTTACTTGTTGAAATTAGAAATAAGTTGGATACATTTTGTACAATCTAAAGATGAGTTTATAGAAGTTTAGTTTATAAAGCTCCAATAGGAGCTTTATAAGGCTTTAGTCATAATACGGTTAAGTTTAGTAATAAATGCAGGAATATCATCTATTTCCATACCGTTAAAGAGTTTTGCTTGATCGAGTAAAACATGAGCTGCATCGTTTATTAAGTTTGCATCAGCCGAATCTTTGAGCTTTTTGATTAGTTCGTGATTTGGATTGATCTGTAAAATCGGTTTTGGCATCGGGATATCTTTGCCTTGACCCATTTGTCTCATCATTTGAGCCATCATATAAGATGCATCTTCTTTATCTTCTTTTATCGCAACAGCAGAGTTTGTAAGATCAAATGTTACTTGAACTTCTTTAATCTCTTCGCCAAGAGCATTTTTGATCTCTTTAGCAAGAATGTCAAACTCTTTTTGGCTCTCTTCTTTTGCTTTTACGTCTTCTTCACTTTCATCAAACTTTGCATCTGTGACATTAACGAGTTTATACTCTTTGTACTCGTTTAGCATTGGAAAAACGATAGTGTCAACCTCTTCATTAAGGATTAAAACATCAAGACCTTTTGCTTTAAATCTTTCTAACGCAGGATTATTTTCGAGCATACTCACAGATGATTTTGCTGTGATATAGTAGATCTCTTTTTTATCTTCAGAGATGTTTTTTACGAAATCTTCTAAAGCTACTTTGTCCTCAGAATTGAGTGTGCTAAATCTTAAAAGATCTAAGATTCTCTCACGATTTCCATGATCTGAGTAAAGTCCCTCTTTTAAAACATTTCCAAACTCTTTGATGAATTCAGCATATTTTACGGCATCATTTTTAGCCATTTTTGAAAGCTCAGATAATACTTTTTTTACAGAAGCATTTTTGATTTTTGCTAAAACAGCGTTATTTTGAAGTATCTCACGACTTACGTTGAGTGGAAGATCTTTTGAATCGATCACACCTTTTAAGAAGCGTAAATATGTCGGCATAAGCTCTTTTTCATCATCAGTGATAAATACACGGTTGATGTAAAGTTTGATACCCGCTTGGTAATCAACTCTATACATATCCATCGGTGCTTTTGCTGGAACATAAAAGAGAGTTGTGTATTCGATAGCACCCTCAGCCTTGTTATGCATCCAAAGAAGCGGATCAGTTGAATCATGCGCGATACTCTTGTAAAAATCTTTGTATTCGTCATCGCTGATTTCAGATTTAGAGATTGTCCAAAGTGCGCTTGCTTTGTTGATCTGTTCATTTTGGATCTCAGTTTTTGAAGGCTCGATCTCTTTGCCTTCATCATCTTTTTTCGCAGCGATATAATGTTCTTTATCCATAAAAATTGGAAATGGAATATGATTTGAGTATTTTTCAACAATGCTTAAAATTCTATGCTCTTCTAAAAATTCGCCCTCATCATCATTAAGGTGAAGGATGATCGTTGTTCCATGTCCATCACGAGTTGAAGGTTCAAGATCAAACTCTCCATCTCCAGCGCTTGTCCAGATAAATGCTTGCTCTTCAGCTGCTTTTTTACTGATAACTTCAACTTTATGAGCGACCATAAATGCAGCATAAAAACCAACACCAAACTGACCGATAAGTTTTGAATCTTTTTTTTGATCACCGCTGAGGCTTTCGATAAATGCTTTAGTTCCTGATTTTGCGATAGTACCAATGTTACTAATTAAATCAGCTTCATTCATCCCAATACCGCTGTCAGTAAGTGTTAAAGTTTTATTTTCTTTGTCTAATTTGATATCTAAACGAGGATTAAATGCTACGTTTTTATATTTTTCATCTGTAAGAACAAGCATATTGAGTTTGTCTAGCGCATCTGAACCATTTGAGATAAGTTCACGTAAAAAAATCTCTTTATTTGAGTATAAAGAGTGGATCATAAGTTGTAATATTTGATTGGCTTCTGTTTGAAACTGATGTTTTGCCATAGGTATTCCTTTTTTTGTAAGTTGAGTCGAATTCTATCAAAAAAAGGTAAATATATGCAAGGAGTATCAGTATACTTTAGTCTAATTGACTAAAGTATACTTAGTGTAAGTATGATTCTATCTCTTTTATAATCGTAGAAAGAGTATTTGTAAACTCTTCTTCGGCTCCAAAGAATTGGTCTTTTGTATCATGATTTAAAACTTCTCTAAACTTTGTTGCAATCTGGGCTAGTGTATCAGCACCAATGTTTGCTGAAACTCCAGAAATATCTAAGAGTAATTTTTTAATGGCGTCAGTATCTTCTTTGAGCATTAATAACTTGATATTTTGATTTGCATCTTGATACATACTTAAACACTCGGAGAGTATCTCTTTGTAAAGTTCAATATCACCACCACAAATTTCAATTCCTTCATCAATGTGTAAAAGAGTCTTCTCATCCACGGAGAGTGAAGCAGATTCTTGGTCATTTATGACGTCAATATAGCAATAAAGAATATCGTAGAGTTTTTCTACTTTTAAAGGTTTTTCAAGATACTCCTGCATCCCTGCATTTTTCATTTTTCTGATATCATCAACCGCTGTATCACCGCTCAGAGCTACAACTAAAAGATGATCCAGTGACTTATCTGCTCGTATACGCTCAGTTGCTTCAAAACCATCAACAATGGGCATATGGGCATCCATCAAAACTATATAAATATCTTTATCATTTTTTAGAATCTCAAGTGCTTCTTTGCCATTATCGGCCATGATGATGTCGATACCTGAATCGCCAAGCATACCATTGATAACTTTTTGATTAATGATATTATCTTCAGCAATAAGGAGTTTTGAACCTGCAAATATTTTAAAGCTATCTTTGGTAATGGCTCCATGAAGCGCTAATTCTCTCCGTTTAGGAATTATCATTTGCGAAGGTTGCGAAGTTTTTACACTTTCAATCGTCTCTATATCTAAGCTTTCTTTTTCTACCTCTTCGCTTTTTACAGGACTCTTTGTCTGCCCAGCTTGTGGAGAATGTCTAGTTTTACTTACATTTGTTTGCTCATGAACTACCAAATCTTCCGGATGATCTTTTTTTTGTTTAAGAAT
>CAISHH010000031.1 GCA_903885085.1 uncultured Campylobacterales bacterium | reverse complement strand
TGAGTTATGCTTTAAGTGCTTCTATAACACTGTTTAAAGAGTCCATATCTGAAACATTCAAAGTCTCTACATCTTTTGCAATTCTGCGATTTAGACCTTTTAAAACATTCCCGTTACCAAACTCTATAAACAAATCTACATCAGCTGCAATCGCTTCGATTGATTGTTTATATTTTACAGGTTTTACCAGTTGATCTTTTAAAAGAGCGATAGCTTCATCTTTTGTACTATATGGTTTTGTTGTAACATTAGAGATGATTGGAGCTGAAAAATTCTCTGTAACCATCATTTTCATCGCAGCTTCTAGTGGAGCTTGTGCAGGTGAAAGAAGCTCACAGTGACTTGCAACTGACATATTTAAAAGGATCGCACGTTTTGCACCCGCTTCTTTAAATGTACTTTCCATAGCCTGCAAATCTGCTTTTAACCCTGCAACAACAACCTGACCATCTTGGTTAAAGTTCGCTGCCCAAACTTGTTTGCCTTCTGCTCTTGCATCTGTACACACTTTTTCTACGCTCTCATCATCAAGCCCAACAAGTGCCATCATCCCAGCTTCAATTTTCTCACAAGCTTCTTGCATCAAAGCCCCGCGTTTATGAACAAGTTCTACTGCATCAACATAATCAATAGCCCCTGATGCACATAAAGCACTAAACTCCCCTAAAGAATGTCCAAGAAAAAGCGCTGGAACTGTCGGATTTGCCTCTTGAAAAAGACGATATGCAATCACGCTGATAAGTAAAATCGCCGGTTGTGTGTAAGCTGTTTGAGCTAATTGATCATTTTCTTCAAATAAAAGTTTAGTAAAATCAACACCAATTCTCTCGCCCGCATTTTTAAACATTTCACGTGCCAACTCGCTATTTTCATAAAACGATTTGCCCATACCTACGGTTTGACTTCCCTGTCCTGGAAAAATCATTGCTACTTTCTTACTCATAAAACTCCCTATATCAAATGTTTATAATCCATACTCACAATTGTCTGCTATTTTTTTTCTTAAGGTATTGCGATTGAGTCCCAATCTGTCAGCTAACTGCAGTTGAGATTTGAATTTTTTTAATCCTGCACGAATCAAAGGAACTTCATATATATAAAGATTATTTCTATAATCGCTATTTGTTCCTATTTTATCTTCCAAATAATTTTCTATTAAATACATCAACTCATTTACGGTAATATTTTCTAAAAATGCATGAGAATATATCTGTTTCTTAAGAGAGATTGAATTATCTAAGAGATCAGGAACAAAATTTTTGCGATTAAACTTCACATCTTCTCTTACTATCTCTTTTACTTCATCCAAATAAATATTAATTAAAGCTTCAACATCTTCCATTCTTTTATTTAATGGGGGAAGGTCAAACTTTACACTAAAAAGATCATCATAAAGTTCATTTGTACTTACATGTACAGAAGTCGCAACAACTCTTATTTTTTTTTCTTGTATCGCTTGAAAAACTCTGTGTATATTTGGAGAGCTTTCAATATTGGTAATTATTATTTCATTGCTACTTTCAATAGCAGTTAGAAGTTCATCAAAAGAAGATGCATCTATAACGGATGCATTAGGAACAATATATTTTGCAAGTGTTTTTTTACCTGTGCCTCGCTCACCATAAATCAAAGTGTTTACAGTGAGAGATTTTAATAAATTTGCAGTCTTGAATGCTTCTTTTGAAGCATTCGAAGCCGTGATAAATTTAGTGACAGCCACAGCCACTGCCGCCGCCAGTTCCACAACAACCAGAGTCATCTACCATATTTTCAACAGGTACTCCAGACATTACTTCTTCAGCAGATGCATCACGGATATTGTTGATTGCAACAGTAAACATCAAAGCTTTACCAGCTAAAGGATGATTAAAATCGATCACAACTGTATCTTCACCAATCTCTTTTACAATTACTTGTACAGTTGAACCATCTTCACCTTGACCATAAAGGCTCATGCCCATTTCAAGTTCAATGCCTGCGAATTGTTCACGAGGCAACTCTTCAACTGCTTCTTCGTTGTAAACACCATAAGCATCTTCTGCAGTAACATGAACGTCACCTTTTTCGCCGATAGCCATGTTCTTAATGCCATTTTCAAGACCAGGAATAATCTGACCTTTTCCAAACATAAATACTAATGGAGCACCACCAATATTACTATCTACAACAGTATCACCATCACGTACTTCATACTCAATAGAGACTATTTGATTTGCTTCAATTGCCATATTTTCACCTTAATTATATTTTTGTGAATTGTATCATTTATAATTTTCATAAAGGCTGAAAAATTATATCCGATACAGTTATTTTAAGCTTGAAAGAATTTTCTTTGCATCTTTTGCTTCACTAGATTTTGGATAGTTTGTGATAAGTGCACCTAAAAATTTCTTCGCAGTGTCATTATCTTTAGTTTTTTGCATTGCAACTGCAGTATGGAGCATCAAAGTTGGCATATAAGTCGCCGTTTCATTACGTGTTCCACTCTCTTTATAATAAGAGATAGCATCAGAATAATTTTTAGTTTTATAGCTTACTTCACCAGCCATATAGTTTGAATATGCAGCTTTGTAGTTTTTTGATATCAAATAATCATAATAGACTTTTGCATTATCATAATCTTTACTTTTATAATAAGCCTCGGCTTTGCTATAAACCTTTACGGTACCCATAGAATCTAAAGAATCACCCGAAGACTTAGCTGATGCTTTAACTTTAGAACCTAAGAGACTCTTCATATCATTCACATCTTTTACTAAACTGTTGTATTCTTCTTTAGAGACATAGTTTTTATTGATTGTATCTACGACTGTAGACATGTCAGTCATCAGCAATCTAAGCTTTTCTAAGTTATCGCTATTTGTTTTGATTAGTTGGTCTATTTTTTGACTACGTGCATCTTTAGACTCTGAGCCTTCTTTACTATTTGCAAGAAGCGTTTGTATATCTAAACTATTTTGATGTGATGTCTTGGAAATACCTTCAACAACTGTTTGAAAACCATCAACTCTCTCACGGAGTGAATCAATTTTGTTGTCTACAGAAGAAGTTTTTTGACGTAAGCCATCAAGTTTTTGCTTATTTTCCAATACGACTTTTTCACTTTGAGTAAGTCCATAAGGAGAAGGAGAATCTAGATCACCAGCTCCGAACGCAGAAGGTTCAGAACTAAACAGTGATATAGGAAGAAGCGATGCAAAAACTATAAAAGAGAGTGCGCGCTTCATTTATTATGGAAGAAGTTTGAAATCTACGCGACGGTTTTTAGCCCAACATTCTTTTGTTTTTTCAGCACATACTGGAGTACTTTTACCTAAACTTACCATTGAAATACGTTTAGCATCAACACCTTCGTTAACTAGTTCAGTTTTTACTGCTTGAGCACGTTTAAGACCTAGTGCAAAGTTATATTCATCACTACCCCACTCATCACAGTTACCTTCTAATTTTACTCCGTATGCAGAAGCTGCAGCTTTAGCAACGCCAGCATCAGTAGCAACATTTGCTTTCATATCTTCACGTATATTGAATTTATCAAAATCAAAATATACCGAAGTCATACTTTTTTCAATATCTGCCATAGATGTACTGCTAGCTGCAACGTTATCTGTTGCATTTTGAGCAGTAGTTGTATCAGATGAAGTTGTATTTCCTGTATTCATAGAAGACGACTCTAGTGATGGGGTAGTGATTGTTTTAGCAGTCTGATCAACAGTCGGCTTGTTTGTACTACATCCAGAAAACAACAAAACAGCAACAGCTACGCTCGATAATATAACATTTCTCTTCATGAAACACCTTTGTATTTAATATGCCGTTATTATATCAAAAAAATTGTTAATAATTTTAATAAAACACTGCTCTTTTACCAGTCAATCGACTGAATTTTTCCATATTTTAGAGGAAACAGGTAATTTTTATTATACTTTAGCCTAATAATACCTATTGAACTTTGTTGCTTATACTCTTTCACATAAAGAATAGAATCACCATCTCCTGAAAATCTAGGAAATTCATTTACTCCTGTTGCTGTCAAGCGTCTTACCGCAGAACTACCGGTAGAAATCAAATGTAGATTAAACGTATTGTCGCCAAAAGTCTCAGAACTTTCTCTCGCTTTATAGACAACATATCCATTATGCGCACTACAAGAAGAGTTACTTTTACCTTCAAATACCAACTGCTCTACAGCATTGCTTCCTATCGTTAACCCAAAAATATTTGGGTAACCCAGACGGTTAGAAATAAATGCAACCCTATTGTCACTCAAAAATTGACCGCCGACATCTATACCTTGATATGTTGTTAGACGTGTAGATTTTTTAGAATCTGCATTATAAAGATAAATATCAGGCTGTCCTTCTGGAGCCATAGTCACAAGAAGTTTTTTTCCATCTGGACTGACATCTGAACATACAATCATACCATCCGATGAAAGCACGCTCGATGCTTTTCCAGTTTTAATATCTACAAGTTTTAAGACTGGTTTTCTACCGCTTAAGTATGTATAATAAAATGCACTTTGATCTTTATTTGCCCATTTAGGGAATACATTGATTCCCCCTTTGACAATTCTTTGTGAAAATGTAAGTGTATAATCACAAATGAGAATCTCACTTTGTCCAGGTGACACTAAACGTGCAATCAAAACTTTACTCTTAATCCAATTTACAGGCGCTGCTCCCATGTATTCGTTTACATCAAATGCCATCGCATGTGCAACAAAAACATAAAGATTTTTATTTTTTAATTTATAATTTTTTGTAGCAACAACAACGGATTTTTTCATAATTTTCATGGTAACGTTAAATGATTGATCAGCCTCTTCTGAAACCTTGTATCTAATAACATAATCTTTATCTCTATTTTCTACTACAACATCACTATTCTCATAGTTTGTAGTGTAATGTTGCCTATCGACATTAAATAGTGACAAAACATTTAAGTCACTAACTAAAGTTTTAAAAAATGAGTTTCTTAAACTCTCATCATAAGCTGTTGATGAATCTTCGACACCAACACCCGGTGAAACATCTACTTTTTTTACAACTTCAATCGAGGCATCAGCTCCAAAAGATAGAGTGAAAAAAAATAGTAAACTTAAAAATATACGCAAACCTACTCCTTTGCTACTAATGTAATCATATAACTTCCAGACTTCCCATCAGGATTTTCTGGAAATTTCAACATCATAATTCTTCTTTTTAATCTATCAACTTCCGCATTAAAAAAGTCACTACCTGAATAAGACACTATTCTAAAATCTAGGACTGTTCCATCAGAAGAAATTTTGATAAGAACCTTACCGGTCTGTCCTTGAGTATTGAGCGGAGGAAAAAAGTTATCATAGATCTGGCCTTGAATTTTAGCCAAATACTTGTTAACCTCTGCACCCGTGGAACTACTTTGACTAGTCACTTCTACAGCTGCTTTTGAAAACTTTGTATTTTGGATTTTTTGCGTTAATGATGCAACGTCATTCTTACTTACGGTATCCACTTTTTTTGTTAATTTTTGTAATTGACTTTTATCCATTTTTACTTGTTTATCAGTTTTTTTTGAATCAATTGATTTAGTAAAAACCTTCGAAAATAGTGTGGAAACATCTGCTTCTTTTACAGGTGCTTCTTTTTGTTCCACCTTCTTTTCACTCTCTTTTGGAATATCTTTAGTTTCAGCTGGGGCTTGAGTTGCTTCTGGTTGCTCTTCTTTCACAACTTGTTTTTCAACGTTTTTTTTTGGAGAGTCGGTGACAAGAGAAATGTTAATAGCATTATCTTTGGTAAGTGCATAAGATTTATTTTCTTGAGCAGAGAAAAGAGCATAAGAAAAAAGGACAAATACCAGTAGCATTATCAGCGATGATATAAAGCCACCTAAATAAAAGTAGCTATCATTTTTATTATCCATTTGTAGCTAAAGATATTTCTGTAAATCCAGCTTGCTTCACAGCAGCAATAACAGACATCACAATACCATAATCAAGGGTTTTGTCTGCGCTTATAGTTACAGTCGGCTTCTCACTGAATGTTTGTGCAAATTGCATAAAGTTATCTGCAAAAGAACTCAGTTCATAGTTGTTATTATTTACTTTGACATTTTTATCTTTATCAATAGTTATATGAACAGGTGACAATTTTGATATTTGCTTCATCGAAGAACCCTGAGGCAAATTAATCAACTCTTCATATACTATATTTGGTGCAATGACCATCAAAATGGCAAGTAAGACTAACATCACATCCACAAGTGGAGTGATATTTAGTTCTGGTTTATCATCCCAATCGTACATTATCAATACACTTTTTTAGAGAGCAAAGAATCAGACTGCATTTTCAAAAGTCCAGATAACTCAAATGCTTTTCTTTTTATAATCTGATGATATGTGTATGCAAAAATAGCTACAAAGATACCACTCGCTGTCGCAACTAAAGCATCAGAAACACCTGCAGCAATTATTGCCATCGTTCCACTCGTTTGACCGATATGGCTAAATGTATCCAAAATAGAAACAACTGTACCAAAAAGACCTATAAATGGTGAGGTTGAAGCTACAATAGATAAAAAAGATAAGCCTTTTGTTGCTTCTTTTGTTGCTGCAAATTGTGCCAAATCAAATAGTTCTCTCGAAAGTACAGAGGTACTTTTAATAAAATAACTTAAGTAAGAGTTTGGTGCAATATTTGGTGATCCCATAAGCAGTGTCTCTAAAGATGAACTCTCTCTTGAATTCCATGCACTTAAAGAAAAAAGACGATAAAAAAAGATCCAATTGATAATGAAGAAGTACAAAGTCAAAACTGCCAACACAAAAAGTGTGACAGGATGACTTTTGAGAAAAAAATCTACAATGTGATTCAACATAAAATTATATTAATTTTTGAGCTGCAGATTCAAGTTTTGCAGATACAGAAGCGATAGCAGCAGATGAATCTGATACATCTTCTATTAATTTTTTAGCTTCTGCTAAAGCCGCAGCGATTTCACTCTCTGAAGCACCTTTAATAGAAACGGCACCATCAACAAGCACAACAACTTTTGACTCATCCACTTGAACAACACCCCAATTGACAGCAACTGATTCTACAGTTTTATGATCTGTCTCAAGATCAATCACACCAGCTTGTAACAAGGTTGTTAACGATGCGTGATGTGCCAAAACTCCAAACTCGCCCTCTTCACCAGGAAGAGTTACACTAACAACGTTACCCATGAAGATAGCGCCGTTAGGAGTTAGAATCTCTAGTTTGAATGTATCCATAACAATCCTTTTAGAGTTTATATGGACTATTTACTTTTTTGCTTTTCAGCTTTAGCAATAGCCTCATCCATACCGCCAACCATATAGAAAGCTGATTCTGGCATGTGATCGTAATCACCATTTAGGATACCTTTAAATCCTTTGATAGTGTCTTCTAGTTTTACATATTTACCAGGAGCCCCTGTAAATACTTCTGCAACGAAGAATGGTTGTGACAAGAATTTTTCAATTTTACGTGCACGTTCAACAGTTGCTTTATCATCTTCAGAGAGCTCATCCATACCAAGAATCGCGATGATATCTTGAAGATCTTTGTACTTTTGAAGAGTTTGTTGTACACCACGAGCAACGCCGTAGTGCTCTTCACCAATAATTTGTGGATCAAGTAATCTTGAAGTTGAATCCAATGGATCAACTGCAGGATAGATACCTTTTTCTGCAATTTTACGGTTAAGAACTGTAGTAGCATCAAGGTGAGCAAAAACAGACGCCGGAGCCGGGTCAGTTAAGTCATCCGCTGGTACATATACAGCTTGAACAGATGTAATAGAACCAGATTTCGTTGATGTAATACGATCTTGTAATGCACCCATTTCACGAGCTAGTGTCGGTTGGTAACCAACAGCTGATGGGATACGTCCAAGAAGTGCAGACATCTCTGAACCTGATTGTGCGAAACGGAAGATGTTGTCAATAAACATCAATACGTCAAGCTTTTTCTCATCACGGAAATACTCAGCCATTGTAAGACCAGTAAGCGCAATACGGTTACGTGCTCCTGGAGGCTCGCTCATCTGACCATAGCACAATGCAACTTTATCCAAAACGTTCGATTCAAGCATCTCGTGGTAAAGGTCATTTCCTTCACGAGTTCTTTCACCAACACCAGCAAATACTGATAAACCATCATGTCCGTGTGCAACGTTGTGAATTAGTTCCATAATAATAACTGTTTTACCAACACCAGCACCACCAAACAATCCCACTTTACCACCTTTTGCGTATGGAGCAAGCAAGTCAACGACTTTGATACCTGTTTCAAACATTTCAGTTGTAGTAGACTGATCGATCAATGCTGGAGGATCACGGTGAATTGACCACATTGGAGCATCTGTTACTTGTTCGCCATCATCGATAGTTTCACCAATAACATTAAAAATACGTCCAAGTACTTTTTCGCCAACTGGTACACAAATAGGAGCACCAGTAGCTTTTGCTTCATCGCCACGTTTCAAACCTTCACTCATATCCATGGCAATGGTTCTAACACGACCATCACCTAAATGAGCTGCAACTTCAAGAACAAGACGAATTCCACGATTATTAACTTCAATTGCTTCATTGATTACAGGAAGGTATCCATCAAAATCAACGTCAACAACTGGACCCATAACTTGACTAATTTTACCAATCATATTTTTCTCCATTATTTCATAGACTCTACGCCACTTATAATCTCTATAAGTTCAGTCGTAATAGCAGCCTGACGCGCTTTATTGTATTTAACATTTAACGTTTTAACCATCTCTTTAGCGTTGTTTGTTGCTGCGTCCATCGCTTGCATACGCGCACTATGTTCCGCTGCAACTGAATCGATAAGTGCATAATACATATTTTGCTCTACATATTTATTTACTAAAGAATTCAACATCACTTCTTGGTTATACGCTTCAACTTCTAACAAAGATTCCTTTGCAGGCTCTTTACAATCAAATGCATCCACATCAAGAGGTAATATTTTGTTTACATGTAACTCTTGAGTAATAACATTCACATATCCGTTGTACACAATGTAAAGCCCATCAGTAATACCATCATTAAAATCTCTTATTGATGTAGCAATATATTTGTTTGAACGTTCTAAGTCAGGTTTTGAACTTAAATCTTTTACTTCATCGAATAACTCGATATCCTTAAATTTAAAGTATTCAATACCTTTTTTACCGACTCCACGAAGACGTATTTTCACCTGTTTGTCTTGATACTCAGCAAGAAGTTTATTTACAGCTTTAATAGTTTGAATATTAAAACCACCACATAAACCCTTATCAGCAGTAACGAAAACAATATCAATCTTCTTTGGATTTTCAATCTTATTAAAAGAACGATTTCCAATTCCATTGACATTATGACATTTTATACGACCAGCGATTTCGGCAATAACCTGATTTATCTTATTAGAAAAAAGACGAGAACGTTTTGCAAGTTCTTCTGCACGGCGAAGCTTTGCAGTAGATACAAGTTTCATCGCACGTGTTGTCTTTTGAGTGTTAGAAACACTCTTAATCTGTCTTTGAATATTTTTCAAGTTTGCCATAGAAATACTTCCTTACGCTACTACGAAACTAGTTTTAAACTCTTCTAGTGCCTTAATCATCAACGCATGTGTATCGTCGTCGATTTTAGATGAACTTTTAATACTCTCAAAAATTTGAGGGTATGAAGCTTCAACAAACGGATAAAGCTCAGCTTCAAAACGAACAACGTTTGATGCTGCCATATCATCTAAGAAACCTTCATTTCCAGCGAAAATAATTAGAGCTTGTTTTTCAGCTGAAAGTGGAGAATATGGAGGTTGTTTCAAAACTTCAACCATTCTTTGTCCACGTTCAAGCTGTTTACGAGAAACTTCGTCAAGATCAGATGCAAATTGAGCAAATGCTGCAAGTTCACGATACTGAGCAAGATCAAGACGTAAAGTCCCAGCAACTTGTTTAGTAGCTTTGATTTGTGCAGCACCACCAACACGAGAAACTGAAAGACCAACGTTAATCGCTGGGCGAACACCTGAGTTGAATAGGTCAGTTTCTAGGAAGATTTGTCCATCAGTGATAGAGATAACGTTTGTCGGAATATATGCCGCAACGTCACCTGCTTGAGTTTCAATGATCGGAAGAGCAGTTAATGAACCTGCACCTTTTTCATCACTTAACTTCGCAGCGCGCTCTAGTAAACGAGAGTGGATATAAAAAACATCTCCCGGATACGCTTCACGGCCTGGAGGGCGACGAAGAATTAGAGACATCTCACGGTAAGCAACTGCATGTTTAGATAAATCATCATATACAATTAGACCATGGCGTGCATTATCACGGAAGTATTCTCCCATAGTAACACCAGTGTATGGAGCCAAAAATTGAAGTGCAGCAGCTTCAGCAGCTGTAGCAGAAACAACGATTGTATAATCCATAGCACCATTATCTTCTAAACGACGAATAACTTGTGCAACAGTTGATTGTTTTTGACCTACAGCAACATATACACACACAACACCATTACCTTTTTGGTTGATGATTGCATCTAATGCTATTGTAGTTTTACCAGTCTGACGGTCACCAATAATAAGTTCACGTTGACCACGACCAATTGGAACGAGTGCATCAATAGCTTTAATACCTGTTGCAAGTGGTTCATGAACAGATTTACGAGCCATAATACCAGGTGCTTTTTCTTCAACCAAACGAGTTTCGCTTGTTTCAATAGGACCTTTACCATCAATTGGTTCGCCAAGTGCATTGACAACACGACCAAGAAGAGCATCACCAACAGGTACACTTAAAAGTTTTCCTAAACGCTTAACGCTCATTCCCTCTTTTAATGCATTTCCGCTACCAAGTGTAACAACACCTGCTGTGCTTTCTTCTAAGTTCATAACAAGACCGCGAGTTCCATCTTCAAACTCAACCATCTCGCCAGACATAACATTATTTAGACCATAAACTCGTGCAACACCATCAGCATAAGAAACAATTTTACCTGTTTCATTGATATCTACACTAAGTTCAAAATTTTCGATACGTTCTTTTATAATAGAACTAATTTCGTCAGCTTTTACTTTTGCTACCACTACTATTCTCCTCTCTTTGTATTAAATTGCTTTTAAAATATGCTCAATAATTTGAGTATTTATTCTAGATT
>CAISHH010000030.1 GCA_903885085.1 uncultured Campylobacterales bacterium | reverse complement strand
TCTCGCGAAGCATATTATCCATCAAAGTAAATAACTCTTTACTCGCGTGTTCCATCTCTTGAAAATTATTAAATATCTCTGTTCTGTGTGTTAAGATATTTGCCGTAGGATTTGAAGCATCTAAAAACTTCATATTCGTATTTGCATTTTTATGAACTGTTGCATGCGGTGATGTAAACTGTGCATATGTAGAAGTAGTTCCAAATCTCTCTTTCCCCTCACCATCATACCATTTACCTAAGCGGCATCCATGATGATCGACCACTGAAAGCACCTGTTTTGCAGTGACAATACTATTATATGCTCGTGCTTTATATAAAATGTGATCCATTTTAGCAAGGACAATAAAGATACTGTTTTCCATCCCATAAGAAGATTTTACGATACCAGAAGAGTTTTTACTAAGCTGTGTCAATATCTCTTCAAACTTATAAATCCTCTCCGTTGACTCTTCAACGACGCTGTTCATAGCTTCACTGCTCATCTGAATATCGCTCATTCCCTGTTGCAGAGTTTTTATGGAAACTGATATCTCGCCGGTCGCTTTATGTGTACGTTCAGCCAGCTTTCTGACCTCATCAGCAACGACGGCGAAACCTCGGCCATGTTCTCCCGCACGTGCTGCTTCTATGGCTGCATTAAGTGCAAGAAGATTGGTCTGATCTGCGATATCTGTGATGAGCTCTATGACTGATGTGATATTTTCTGCCTGAGTCGCAAGATCATCTATCGCTTGAGTATTCACGCCCACTTGATCTTTCAGTGATTCAAGTTCACCGACAATAATATCAATACTTTTTTTAGAATCGGTAGCCTGAGATTCAGCAGATCTCGTTGCGTTTGTAACACCTTTTAAAGCTTCTATATTTTTTGCCAGATCCTCTTGAATCAAAGTCATACTTTCTGTGACACCCATACTTAATTGGCTTATCTCTGCATTGAAACTGTCTTGTTGTTTTTTGCTCTCTTGTTCTTTCATAGAATCTATGCTCCCTTTTACAAGAGTGATTGCTGTCACAAACTCACCTTTCATAGCATTAGAATGGATCTCAACGTTAAAATCACCTTTGGATGCTTTGGAAATAGAATGATTGATTTGATTGACAAAATCTTCAATCTGGTCAAGCAATGACGATAAAGCAATTCCCATAACACCAAATTCTGTGTGCTCATTCTTTTCAATTCCATGATGCTGAAGGTTCCCCTCTGCTGCGTGCTTCATCATATCTGTAAAATTTTTGATAACTTTTACTATAGAACGCACAAGCACTTGAGACAAGATTAATACCATAATACCGATAGAAAATCCAAGAATTAATGCAGCATATTTGTAGATTGAAGTGCGCTGGGACATATCATTGACTGCACTTTCAAGAGCGTTATGTTTTAGCTCGATCACTTTTGCAAATTTCGCTCTTGATGCTTCAGCAGGAGGAGTCAGAGTAGCTTTATAGTTTTTATACAATCCATCTTTGTCTTCACTAATCTGTTTTGATGTTAATGATTTCATAAGTGTAAACGCATTATTCAAAAAGAACATCGCTGAGTTTTGTGAATCTTCTATGAGTTTACGCTCATTATCATCCACTGCTGTTTCTTTTAACTTTTGAAAACTTTCAGAAACTTTTGCAACTCTTTGAGATATCTTTTCTATATCTTTATCATAGTCACCACCGAGCATAATATCTCTGTCAAGTCTACTCACATAGTTCATATCTGCTTCGATAGAAAGCGTATACATCTCACCTGCCACATATTTAGCTTTTAGATCACTAAACTGAGAATCCAGTTTACTTAATACCAAATACACAAAAATCGACCCTGCAAATATTGACACAGTAACAAACATAAGAAGATAGTTCATCTTTTTATGAATACTAGTATTTTTCATAAATTCCATACATCACCTTTTTATCACAATTCTTTCTTCACTAAATTCTATCATAAATTCTTATAAATCTATACTCAAAAATTACCACTCATTAAATTTTTCTGCTTTATGTTTGTCTTTTTTATATTTTCTATTATTCTTTGTTTTTTCAAGTTTATTTGATTTATAAAGGATCTCATTTTTCAACTCTTCGATAGATTCTTCACTATCAGCTTTTAAGATAATCTCTTTAACTAAAGATTCCAGATCACTAAATTCTCCCTTGTATAAAACGGCGCTTTGGGTTTTTTGGAAGTATTTGAGATTATTTTCTATCTTTTTGCTATATCCCTCTTTGGTTATCCCCTCAGGAATGGAAAGATAAGCGATAACACTTCTCAAAAATCTTTCTAGAACACGAATATATTTTAACCTTACAGCAGAGTCTATTTTATTTGACATTGTTTACCTGATTATTAGTTTATGAAAGTATAATTATATACTAATTACTCACAGGACACATTATATGAAGAAACTTCTTCTCTTGCTTATATTTCTCATCACTTCATTGTTTGCAGAAGTAACTAACATCTATCCAGATACTGCTTTTTTAAGTAAAAAAATTCCAATCGTAGATATACGAACAGAGGGAGAATGGAAGGAAACAGGAATTCTTAAAGGTGCCATTCCTATCACTTTTTTTGATGAAAAAGGAGGATATAATATCCCTCTTTTTCTCAAAGAACTCTCAGCGAAAGTGGATGTAAAAAAACCATTCGCTCTTATCTGCCATACTGGAAGTAGAACAAAAATGGTCTCATCATTTTTATCGCAAAAGTTGGGTTACAATGTTTATGACATGAACGGCGGCATGATGTACGTTATGGGTAAAAAACTCCCGATTATTTCATACAAAAAATAGTTATTACAGCTCTATTGGCATAAAACTTGCTATTTTCTCTTATAACTGCAGAAGATAGAGATAAGGGACATATTTGAAATTTATAGATGCTTTACGCCTTAAAAGTAAGCTCTTTTTCCTCTTCATCCTCATCACCCTTGGTCTTTTCACCATAGGTGTGCTTGGAACACTCAATCTTATCTCTATGAAGAAAAAGATTGATGCTCTTTATTTTGGTTCTTTTATCACAGTCGTTAACCTTGATGAGATCTTAAATGCTTATGATGTAGATATTCAGAGAAATCTTACCCTTGCAAAAGAGAATCTATTAAGCTCACAAGAAGCGATAGATGCCGTCGATAATGCCCTTATAGACATAGACAAACATTGGAGTGATTATCACAACCATTACAAAACCCCAAAAGAACGCCCATTTGTGACCTATGCAGCAAACGAGATCACAGATACTAAGCTCTTTTTAAGTCAGTTTCATCAAGCTTGTCAAAACGGTTGCAATATGGGTGATCTCTCTATCGAAACCTTAAATTCTCACATTGAGCATATTCACACGATAATAGCCCAACTCAGATCGTATGAGATCCAGCGGGCGCAGTACCAAAGAGAAGAACTCATCAATTCCTATCATGAAACTCAGATCAAACTTGGACTTATCCTCATTTTAGTCAGCGGTGGTGTCCTTCTCATTTTATTTATTGTTTTTAGAAGTATCCAAAAAGACCAATCAGATCTAGAAAGTGTTTCAAAAAAACTCCAAATAGCAAATAAAAAACTTGAAAATGCTTCCTATACAGACTCACTCACAAATCTTTATAACAGACGCTACTTTAACATTGTCCTAGATAGAGAGATAAAACGAGCAAAAAGAGCAAAAAGCGAGATCACATTTATGATGCTCGATGTAGATTTTTTCAAGCAATATAATGATACTTACGGGCATATTGAAGGGGACAAAGCACTTATACATGTAGCAAAGAGTTTACGCTCCGTACTCAAGCGCCCAGGTGACTTTGTCTTCAGACTCGGAGGTGAAGAGTTTGGTGTATTTCTAACCGATACCGGTGCGCAAGATGCCCAAACCCTCGCAAGTAAAATATGCAATACACTTGAAGAACTAAAGATCCAACATGCAGGAAACAAAGCAAGCGCATATCTTACTATTTCTATCGGGGTCGTCTCATGTGTCGCAGATGAAACTTTAGATGAAGAGGATATCTTAAAACAAGCAGATAAAAAACTCTATAAAGCAAAAGAAAATGGAAGAAATAGATATGAATTTAGTTACGGGGTTTTGGGTTAGTACTCCACTAATTTTTTTATATTGGCTACATCTGGAAATGATTTTAGTTCTAAAATTTTATCGTGCAGCTTTGTTTTGTAGGGTTCACTAATATTTTTTAAATCTTTAATAGCACTTTTTCTAATATCTATTTTCATTTTGTGTTGTACTGAATGAATGCATTTCACTACTCCTTGCTTATTCAGCTAAAGATATTTTATCATAAAAAGAAAAAAGAGTGGGTTTTAATGTTTGTTTGGATTACTTGAGAAAAGGTTTTGAAGGGATTCGCCCGTGAGGGCGAAAGGGGTTTAACTAAAGACTTTGATTAGAAGTTTAGAGTTAAATATGCTTGAACTGTGTTTGAATCCAACAAAGGACCAGTATTTTTATTGTTAAATGATGTACTAATGTACGCTAAAGTAGCATCAAGTGGTCCGAATTTTTTGCCAGCAGTTACTGCTACCTCTGTCATATCTTGACGATCACGTTTTTGATCTACAGAAGTGATATAAAGACCAGCATCAAATAAACCGTTTACTGGAGAAGTAAGAGTTACATTCCAAGCAGATGCACCAATAGCAGTTACTTGACCATAGTTCCACCATGCTTCAGTATATAGTTTTGATGCGCCTGTACTTGTTGCAGTATTTGCAGCACCTACGAGACCTTGATCAGATACAGCAGAGTAAGCAACTGATGCAGCGAACATATCTTTTACAGCGTATCCAAGTTTACCAGCAGTAGTTTTCGATGCACCAGAACCAGAGACAGTGTCAGAAGCATCTACATTTGCATATTGAATACCAGCAGTTACGCCAGCAAGGCCAAGAGTTGTAGTATCTAAATCAGCTTGTAACCAGAAAGCTTGAGCAGTTTTTGATACATCATAGTACCATGCTTGAGCAGTTAATGGTTTCCAAGAGTTGTTGATGATACCATACGCATATGCGCCATTACTACCATAAGTAGCAAAGTTACCATTTGCGTTTACAACTGGACCAACCGCAAGACTTTGATGTAGTACATTACTTTGGTGAACACCAAGATCACCGTATGCTTCAGTACCGTTTCCGTTACCAACATAAGCAGCTACCAATGTAGTATTAGGGATATCTTGGTTGATTAAAACACCAGCTTCGAAAGTATTTTTCTCGATTGACCATTTTTCAGTAAATGCAAGTGGAGTATCTAGTTCCATACGTCCAAGTTTCAAAGTTGATTTAGAATCTTGGTTTAAAGAAAGAGCGATCCAAGCTTCATTCATCCAGTTTGCATTATCAACTTTCGCAGCGTAATTAGAACCATTGGTACCTAAGTTGCTAGCCGTGTGTGCACTTCCCCATACATTACTTACCATATTGTTTTCTAAACCTAAAGTAGAAAGTACAGTATAACCAGCACCAGCGCTTACAGTCACTAAGCTGTTTTTTGCAAGATCAGCAGAGATATTTAGGTTTAAACCAGCATCAGCCGCAGAAGAATCTTTATCAAATAATGAAGCACTCCCACCTGTCAAACCTTTTGCATCTTGTGTGCTATAGAACAATTGTGCATTTCCACTTACTTTAACATTGTCGATTGCAAACGCAGATGCACCTACTAGTACAGCTGCCGCAAGACTCATTTTAACTATTTTCATTCATTCTCCTTAAATAAGCTTTGACTTATTTTAATATTTTGTCGGGGCTATTGTATCACACATTTCTTAAAAATTTCTGTAATTTTATTTGATTATTATTATCAATTAAACCCCCATTTATAGGCTTTTATCACATATTTGTCACATTACAAATGCTCTATTATGGTAAAACAGAAAAAATTTGTTATACTTGTGAAATGTTTAAAATATATTTAAGATTAGAGGAGAAAAAATGAGATTTGCAGGAACACTCAGTATGTTTACATATGTAACACTCACACTTAGCGGATGCAGCGGACACACCATGCAAGACTATGCGGACAAACAGTTTAACCACAAAGATGAAGTAAAAGCATCAGAGGTCAAAAAAGAGGAGCCAGTGTCTCCAACAAAAAATGAAGCACTCAGCAAAGTTTCTCCATTAAATGATGGAAGAACAGATGGAGCGATGCAAAGTTCCCTCGATAGCTGGCTTGGAAGTGTCTGGACACCGACTGTTGATAAAAATGAGACTATAAAAAAGATGGATGAAAACGAAAGTAGAAACTTCACTCTTCAGGAATACGTAGACAAAGCGGGTGCATACATAAAAAATAAACCAGCCTCAAATGAGCCTTCAATGAAAGAGAAGATGGACAAAATGCCAGTGATCGGGAAGTAGAGAATTATTCTCTACTCTTTCACATCCCAGCAAAGAACAGATCTGCCGTTTTCATCTTTTGTAGCGGCTGCCATTCCCATGATGTTATAACCACTGTCAACGTAATGAACTTCACCAGTCACACCGCTTGCCAAATCACTCAGTAAGTACATAGCAGAGTTTCCAACCTGATCAGTCGTTACATTTCTTTTTAGTGGTGCATTTGTTTCATTCCATGTAAGGATCTGTTTAAAGTCGCCGATACCTGCTGCTGCAAGAGTACGAATAGGACCTGCTGAGATAGCATTTACTCTTTGACCTTTTACGCCAAGCTCAACTGCCATATAACGTACACTTGCTTCAAGAGCCGCTTTTGCAACACCCATAACATTATAGTTTACTACATATTTTGGTCCGCCGAGGTAGCTAAGTGTTAGTATAGACGCATCATCAGATAAAACTGATTCTAAACGGTTTGTAAGGTCGATCAGTGAATAAACAGAAACGTTCATCGCGATATCAAAAGCCTCTTTAGTCGTTTTCATAAACGGCTCAGTCAAAGCTTCTTTTGGTGCAAATGCAACAGAGTGAACTAAAAAGTCTATCTTGCCGAAATCTGCTTCTACTAAAGAAGCGATACGAGCCATATGCTCTTCATTTCCAACATCAAGTTCATACACATAGTTACTTCCAAACTCTGCAGCTATTGGTTCTACACGTTTCTTTAGTGCGTCATTAAGGTAAGTAAATGCAAGTTCTGCACCCTGTTCTCTACATGCTTTTGCGATTCCATATGCTATTGATTTATCGTTTGCCAGTCCTACTATAAGACCTCTTTTGCCCTTCATTACCATCTTTTGTTTTTCCTTATTATTTAATTTATTTGTTTAATTTTTCTGCATCTGAAATCATAGAGCAAAAATCGTTCACTTTTAATGCTCCGCTTCCTACTAAGATGCCATCTACATTATTTAAAGCGAGTATCTCTTTCGCATTTTCTGCTTTGACACTTCCACCGTAAAGAATCGGAGTCTTACATGTAAGGCTTAAAATAGTGTGAAGAGTTTCTATCTCAGCTAAGGTTGGAGTCAGTCCTGTGCCTATCGCCCAAACAGGTTCATACGCTATGACTAGATCTTTATATTTTGTATCGATTCCTACAAGTTGAGCATTGAGATAATCTAGCATTTTTACTTCGCCACTTTCTCTTACATGTAAAGGCTCACCGATGCAGTAAACGATCTTGTAACCTAAGTTCTTATAAAACTCAAACTTTTGAGCAATAAATTCCTGAGTCTCACCCAAGACATGGCGGCGCTCGCTATGTCCGATAAGAATAGTTTTGATCGCAAACTCATCGAGCTGTTCTGTTCCTATCTCTCCTGTATACGCTCCATTTACTGCAGGATAAGCGTTTTGCACACCCATGATTGCTTTTCCATTGTGAAGGTAAAGTGACGTAGCAGATGGAAAAACCAAGACTTCTTGACATATGCCATTATCATGGATAAAATTTTCTAAAGCAGAAAAATACTCTCTAGTTTGATAACGAGTAAGGTTTGTCTTGAAGTTTGCTGCAATAATCATTCTTCTATCACCGGTTTTACCAAAGGCTGAACTCCTGGAAGTGTTTTACCCTCAAGAAGTTCAAGAGAAGCACCGCCGCCTGTGGAGATAAAAGTCATCTCTTCATCAAGACCGATACGTTGTACCAAGTCCGCAGTATCACCACCGCCGACCACAGTCGTCGCATAGCTATCTGCTACAAAATGAGCTATCTTTGTCGAACCGCGTGAAAAACGCTCCATCTCATACACACCCATTGGGCCATTCCAAAGAACAGTTTGAACATTGTTAAGTACTTCACGGTAAAGTCTAACTGTCGCAGGCCCGATATCTAAGCCCATCCAGCCATCTGGAATCTCTTGAGATGTTACTGCTTTGCTGACAGCTTCTGGATCAAATTTTTCCGCGGCAATAATATCTACCGGAAGATAAAATTTCACTCCAAGTTTTTTCGCTTCATCCATAATACGTCCAGCTTCATCAAGCAAATCATCTTCAACAAGGGATGCACCGATGTTATAACCAAGTTTTTTCAAAAATGTAAACGCCATACCACCGCCGATAAGGACCTTATCAACACGAGGAAGCAAATTTACAAGCGCTTCGAGTTTTCCTGAAACTTTACTTCCACCCACAATAGCCACAAACGGACGAGCAGGTTTTTTCATCAATGTTGCAAAAAACTGAATCTCTTTTTGAAGTAAAAATCCAGCAGCCTTCGAGTTTTCATCAAAGAAATGTGTAATCCCCTCAACAGAAGCGTGAGCACGGTGAGAAACACCAAAGGCATCATTGATATAAATATCTGCCATTGACGCTAGTTTCTCTGAAAACTCTTTATCGTTTTTCGTTTCACCAGCTTCAAAACGAAGGTTTTCAAGAAGTAAAACTTCTCCATTTTTCAAATCTTTTGCTTTTTGCATCGCATCTTCACCGACAACATCTGTAGAGAGCTGAACATCTCTTTTTAAAAGAAGCTGCAAGCGTCTTTGCACTGGAGCGAGAGAGTATTTACTGTCAAATGCTCCATCTGGACGACCAAAATGTGAAGCCAAAATAACTGAACAATCTTGGTCAAGACAGTAGTTTATCGTAGCAATCGCTGAGCGGATACGGCGATCATCCGTGATGTTGTTGTACTCATCAGTCGGGACATTGAAATCACAACGGATAAACACTCTTTTATTTGCTAAATCTAGTTCTTTTATCGTATATAACTGCATTAAACTATCCTCTTATTTACTGATGTGAAGTGCCATGTCGATAAGGCGAGAAGAGTATCCCCATTCATTATCGTACCAAGCCATAACTTTTACCATATTACCGCCGATCACCTGTGTCAAATCATCTGCAACGATTGCGCTGTATGAAGAACCTACAAAATCCTGAGAAACACGCATCTGCTCATCTACAAGCAAAAGACCTTTAAGATCTGTTGCCGCTTTTTCTTTGAAAAGTGCGCTGATCTCCTCTTTTGTAGTATCACGGCCAACTACAACATTAAGGTCGACCATAGAAACATCCGGAGTCGGAACACGAACACTTTGTCCATGAAGCTTACCGATAAGCTGAGGCAATACAAGACCAATCGCTTTTGCCGCACCTGTCGTTGTCGGAATCATATTGATCGCACCTGCGCGTGCACGACGCTTGTCTTTAGAATGTTTCACATCTAAAATATTTTGATCGTTTGTATACGAATGGATAGTCGTCATCAAACCTTTTTCAATTTTAAACGCATCATCCAAAGTTTTTGCGATAGGTCCAAGACAGTTTGTCGTACATGAAGCGTTTGAAATAACACGCTGTCCATCGTACTTCGTTTCATTCACACCCATAACAAAAGTCGGAGTATCCTTGTCATTTGCTGGAGCTGAAAAAAGTACTTTTTCGATCCCATTTTGGATATGAATCTGAGCGCTTTCTTGAGTCAAAAATACACCCGTACACTCAAAGACGATATCTGCACCACAAGATGCAAAATCAAGATTTTTCGGGTCTCTGTCACAAAAAACTTTTACTTTATTCGCTCCGATTTGAAGATAGCCATCTTCTAAAACCTCAACATCTTCTCCAAAGTTTCCATGAACTGAGTCGTTATTTAAAAGATATACCATCATATCTAGACTTGCCGTATCATTTATAGCAACGATCTCGACGTCACTACGCCCTGAAGCGATCCGAGTAACACAACGTCCAATACGTCCAAATCCATTAATTGCTATCTTTAGTGACATATTTATTCCTTACTTACTAAGCGTTAAAAATTGGGTTATTTTAGCAAATTTTTGCTATAATTTTATTTAAATGAAAACTATTGCTCTTTTTGGCGGCTCTTTTGATCCGCCTCATCTAGGTCACAAAGCTGTTGTTGATGCCGTTTTATCGACCTTGGATGTTGATAAAGTCATAGTGATGCCTGCGTATTTGAACCCTTTTAAGAGAGAAGTTTATGCACCGCCAGAACTTCGTTTAAAATGGCTAAAAGAGATTTTTTCTTCATATAAAAACGTAGAAGTGGATGATTTTGAGCTTACATGTAAGCAAAAAGTACCGAGTCTACAAACGGTGCAACATTTACAAAAAAAGTATGACAAGATCTATCTTGTCATTGGCGCTGATAATCTCAAATCTCTGCACAAATGGGTGGGTTATGACGAGCTCAAAACTCTTGTAACTTTTGTTGTGGCAACGCGGGATGATGAGCAGATACCTCGTGAGTATATCTCTTTACATGTAAACGAGCCGATAAGCTCTACAAGTTTACGAGAAGATATCAAAAAAGAGTTTTTACCCGCATCTGTAGCAGGTGAAATTGAAAAATTTTATAAGGAAATAAATTGGATAAAAGATTAGAAAGAATATCTAGCGTTTTAGATGCACACAAAGCTGAGGCGATCGAAGTTTTCGACCTTAGAGGAAAAGATTATTTTGTAGATTATGTTGTACTTGCATCATCACTTGGACAGCGTCATACAGAAGCATTGTTAGAGCACCTTAAAAAAGACCTCAAACGAGAAGAAGACTTCTTATACATAGACGAAAGTAGTGACTGGATTGTTGCCGATCTTGGCGATATTCTTATCCACATCATGACTCCGGAATTTCGTGTCAAATATGATATGGAAAGCTTCCTTAGCGAACTTAAAAGAGCTTAATCGCTCTTTTATTTACTCCTCTTTCCAACACGCAGTTACTATCTTCGTTCCATTATCAAATATCTTCAGTTTAAATGCATCTATACATTTTCCATCATGAAGCTCATACACAACCATCTGAAGTATTTTTTTGCAACTTTTTGGAATATCAAAATGCCCTTTTATTCCTGTAAAAAAAGCTTCTAAAGGTACCTTTTTATCCATTCCGATGACATTATCACGGCATCCTGTCAGACCAATATCACTTAAATATCCAGTACCTTTGGAGATTTGAAGGTCATCACTGCTCACATGTGTGTGAGTTCCGCAAATCGCGCTCACACGTCCCTCTAAAAGCATCATCATCCCACGTTTTTCGCTCGTTGCTTCAGCATGAATATCTACAAAGATATTTTTAATTTTCTCTACATGTAAGGCTTTTACACTCTCATCTGCACAGCGAAATGCATTCTCCACCAAAGGCATTCCGTAGTGTCCCATGATATTAAGCACTGCGAGTTTTTCCTCGCCTACTTCATAAACTTTCATGCCCGTTCCAGCCACACCTTGCGGATAGTTATGAGGACGTAAAATCTCCATGCTATCAAAAAGTTCTATGATCTCTTTTTTATCAAAACTATGATTGCCACCCGTCATAACATCTACGCCAGATTTAAAAAGTTCCTCGGCATTTTTTTTCGTCAGTCCAAATCCGTGTGAAGCGTTTTCATAGTTCGCAATGACAAAGTCAATGCCGTACTCTGCGCGAAGTTTTTTCAAATGATTGGCAATCATCACACGTCCTGGACGTCCGACGATATCGCCTATAAATGCTATTTTCATTATTTATAAAACCTTTTGTTTTGAATTTCTAAGATAAAAAAGTGTCGCTTTGACGATGTCATCATCATCTTTACTTGAAGCCGTTATGGTCTCTTTAGAATCGTTTTGATAGATAAAAGTGATGTTTTGTGCAAAAGAAGTCACAGTTTTTATCTTTTTAGCTAGGCTTAGAAGTTTGATAACCATCAACTCAAAAAACTGTTTTGTCACCTCATCAAGAGCGCCGAAACGATCGACTGTTTCTTCTTCTATCTCATAGACTTCCGTCACATCTTCAGCTTGAGAAAGACGGCGATACAGGTCAAGCCTGAGTCTGTCTTCATTTACGACCATATCCGAGATATAAGCACTGATAGCGAGTTTAATATCCACTTTTGCTTTTTTCTCTTCTACTTTATTGCTAAGCTCCTTGATAGCATCTTCAAGCATACGAAGATAAAGCGAATACCCAATGTTTTTGATATGCCCACTTTGTGCATCACCCACAAGATTTCCGCCACCACGAATCTCAAGGTCGTGATATGCCAAAACTGAACCGCTTCCCAAAAAGGAGTTTGATTCAAGTGCAATAAGACGTTTTTTCGCTTCATCCGTGATATTATCTTTATCTTCGACGATGAAGTAAGCAAAACCCTCCACGTTTGAACGCCCCACTCGCCCGCGAAGCTGATGTAAATCGGCAATTCCAAATCTATCTGCTCCGTCAATTATCATCGTGTTAACCGATGGCATATGAATCCCAGATTCAATGATGGAAGTGGCTATCATCAAATCATATTCTCTATTTTCAAACTTTAAGAGTTCTTTTTCTGTATCAGCCGCTGAGATTTGAGAGTGCAACATCACCATTCGTAGTTCTGGAAGTATAGCTTTGAGTTCGCCATATTTGATAGGCATGTGATCGATGGAGTTATGCACATAAAACACTTGACCGCCACGGCGAAGCTCTCGCAAAATAACCTCTTTGACAAGTTTTTCATCATAGCTTTTGACAAAAGTTCTTACACCTTGACGCTCCATCGGAGGCGTTTGTAATGTGCTCATCGTCTTGATAGAACTCAGAGCCTGATTGAGTGAGCGTGGAATCGGTGTTGCTGACATCGAGAGCATATGGATGTTGTTATAAAGCTCTTTGATCTTCTCTTTTTGCTTCACACCAAATTTATGTTCTTCATCAACAATAACAAGTCCAAGTTTTGCAAACGAGACACCAAAAATCGCATGCGTTCCAACAACGACATCGATAATTCCCTCTTTAAGAGCGATCTCAACATTTTTTCTCTCTTTAGCCGTAATAAAGCGGTCAAGTTTTGCAACTCTTAGCCCAAGAGAATCAAATCTTATTTGCAAAGATTTATAGTGCTGAGAACTAAGAAGTGTGGTCGGAACGATAATCGCGCTTTGAAATCCTGCCTTACATGTAGCGTAGATGGCGTTCATCGCGACCTCAGTTTTTCCAAAACCAACATCACCACTGAGGAGTCTATCCATAATGTGACCACCAGCCATTTCGCCGAGTATCTCATCAATGGACTGCTTTTGATCATCGGTATAATCAAACCCCGCAGAGCTTTGAAACTCAGAGATAAGCTTTTTGCTCATATCGATTTTTGGTGCTTTTATGAGCGCGCGCGCCGCGGCTGTGTTTACGATGGAAGCAGCTATCTCAAAGAGTTTTGTACGAACGCTCTCTTTGAGTTTTGCAAAGCTTCCTTTTCCAAGACGATCCAAAACAGGAATAGAACCACCGCCTGCAATGTAGCGGTCTATGTAGTCGAGATTTTCAACAGGAAGCAGAACTTTATCATCGCCGATGTAGCGGATAACGATGAAATCTTTTACGCCACCAAGAATCTCCAACTGATCGATTTTCTCAAATATACCAACACCGTAGTCTTCATGAACTACATAATCTCCGGGTTTTAGATCATCAAGAAGGATGGAAGTTTTTCTGCGTCTACGTTTTTTCTCAGGTTTGTTGAGTGAAAGGATCAGCTCATCATCGCCGATAACATTTAAAATAAGCGGACTGTAGAGAATCTCTACACCTTTGAGATCAAAAAGCGCACTCTGTTTTATCTGAGCTTCATTGGAGGCAATAAGCGTAATCTTTTTTCTTTTATGCACTTCCATAATCGACTTAGCATCCGTTACGATCAGAGGATGATAGTTGTGTTCTTCTGGGATAATCTCAGCGTTAAAAAACTCTCTTGAGATTTGAGGATCGTTTAGTCCATAAGCTTCATCTAAAGAGTTTTGCATCTTTGAGATTAACATCATCTTTTTATTTTCTAGAAAATTTTCGGCCATTTCATCAAGAAACCAAAAACCAAGAGAAGCAAGATCTTTAACAAAACTATCAGAATCACTTTGTGATATTTTTTCTTTTAAACTCTCGAACTGCGCTTCATCAAGCGAATAAAAAGCCGCAGTAATCTCAAAACTCTCTAATTCCTCGCCCAGTGTTCTCTGCGTTTCAAGCTCAAACTCTTTGATCTGTTCGATCTCATTGTCAAAAAGAGAGACGCGGATTGGATTTTCTGATGAGGGCACATAAATGTCGATGATATCGCCGCGAAAAGAGATCTCACCCTCCATCTGAACGATATCTACAAACTCATATCCCCAAAAGAACATCTGTTCTTTAAAGGCTTTTAACTCCAAAGTTCCGCCAAATTCGATGTTTGTTGATTGGAGTGCTTCTGGTTTTGGCAGAGGAAAAAGAAGTGTTTTTAAAGGTGAGATGATAAGAGGTTTTTTCTTCGCCTTATAATAAATCCGAAGAGCTGAGAAAAGCTCAAAAAGCTCCTCTTTAAAAGGTCTGAGATCATCTTTAAAACGTGCTCGAAAATCTGGAAAAACAATATGATCGATTTTAAAAAACTTTGCCACATCGCAAAGTGATGCAGCCTCTTTTGCATCTTGAGCAATTAGCAGGTCTAAAGAGGGTTTTTTGGTAGATTTGAGGTATTCAAAGAAACGGGTTTGTGACAAAACTGATCCTGTTGGGGACTTTTTAAAGCCCTAAAAATTGGCGTGATTTTAGCATAACTCTTCTATTTTTAAAGTTTTTGCCACTCTTTTAAAAAGGTTTCAGCAACACTAAAGGAACCGAAAACGAGATAGTTTTTATCGTCCTGTATTGCTTCATAAGCCTTACATGTAAGCTTTAACTCTTGTAAAGTTTGCACTAAAAGAGATTGATCTACCATACGAGAATTGCGCACATGCATAGTGCCCTCTGGGTGTAAGAGTTCAACATCTTGGATTATGGGCTTTAAGAGAGTTAAAATTGCTTTAAAATCTTTATCTTTATAAGTGTTGTAGATGAGAGTAAACTTTTGTCCTTCGAGTGTTTTTGCTATCGCTTGCGCAGCGAGTGCATTATGTCCGACATCGAGTAAAATGTTTGGCGCTATTTGAGTGAGTCTTCCAAATAATCTGGCATTTTTAAAGTCATCTGCATGAAACTCAAATCCAAGTTTTTCCAGAGCGCAAGCCGCTAGGGCAAGATTATCGCTCAAATATTTTGGTAGATGCATCGCTTCGCTGATGGCAGAAATTTTTGTTTGAAAACTTTCATCACTCTCTTTTAAAAAAGTGAGTTTTGTATTTTTTTGAGAGGCTATTTTTAAAGCTATTTCATAGACTTCTGAGTGTTTTTGCAAACCGATAATCGCAGTTTTTTGCATAGCATTTAGCTTTGTAGTCGCTATGTTTTCTATACTCTCGCCTAAAAAAGCGATATGATCAAAATCGATGGGAGTAAAAAGTGTGAGCTCTTTAGGAAATACAGCCGTCGCATCATACTCTCCACCAAGTCCAGCTTCAAGCACCACATACTCACACTCTGCAAACGCTACCATTGCCAAAAGTGTCGTGTACTCAAAATAACTGAGACGCTCAGCATCAGATTTTTCTAGTAAAACCAAAAGTTTGTTATGAGTATTTTCTAAAATTTCATCTGAAATATCTGCGCCATTGAGCCAGATTCTTTCGTTAAATTTTAAAATATGAGGAGAAGTATAATGGCCTACTTTTAGACCTTTATTTAAGAGTGCCGAAGCTAAAAAACGCCCCGTAGTTCCCTTGCCGTTTGTACCAATAAGATGAATAATTTTTGGAGTTGGTAAAGCCGATTTAATTTTTTGATAAATACGAGGCATCCGCTCATAATCTATTTTGTCATAATAAAGCGGTTTTTTCTCTAAAAATTCACTTAACAAGTTTATGACTCAACTCTATTTCGACCATTTTGTTTTGCAAGATAGAGTTTTTCATCAGCAGAGTTAACAGTAGCCTTTTGAGATGGAAATTTTGACCTCATACTAACCCCTGCACTTAGAGTCACATTGATACGCTGGTTTTGATACATAAATTTCGCTTCTTCTACATGTGCGCGCACTTTCTCTGCAAAAATGACCCCACCCTCAATATCAGTCTCACTCAAAATAGCTAAAAACTCTTCTCCGCCATATCTTCCGACAATATCAACAGTCCTGCAATCTTTCTTTAAGATCGCAGCAAAAGCAGTCAAAACGGCATCACCCGCCTCATGTCCAAAGGTATCATTAACTTTTTTAAAGTGATCGATATCAAACATTACCACACTAAAATTGCGCCCATATCGCGTGAACTCGTTCTCTTTTATCTCCATATAATCATCAAGCGCTCGTCTGTTAAACAACTTGGTTAAAAAATCCTCGCGTGAATTTTGTCTTGCATCTTCGAGCTCTTTTTCTAATCCCTCTATCTTTTTACCTAAGAGCTTGACTTCATTGTCGTGTGCTTTGAGGTCTTGGCTGAGTGCCGCCGTATTTTCTTCAAGTGCAATAGCAATGGTATAGAGCTTGTTATGTGCTGTTTTAAAATCAAGATTGTTTTGTTTATTAAGATTTTCAAGATCTCTTTTGATATCTTTAATTTCGGTATTGGACTGATCTGATTTTTCTATCATCCCGATGAGTTGAAGAGAAAGCTTGTCGAGGACACTATCAAGAGACTGTATCATCGCTTTTAAGGTATTTTTATCAAGTGAAATACGAAGTTTTATAGCAGCCCTTAGCTCTTTTTCTATCGATTGCATAGTAAGAATTTCAGGATTTTTTCTGAGGTTATCACTGATTTTCGCTATTTTTTCATTGATACTTGAAGCGATTGAAGGGACGAGTGAAGCGATGATAATAGCGGCAATCTGTTTTAAATTCCCCTCTTTTGCAATACTTTTTTCCTCACTCAAGTTCTCAATAGTGCTTTTTAAATCCTTATAATATACTTTTCCCATTGATTTAAGATGATTAAAAAATGAATCATCATAATTCGTGATAAAGTTCACCCAAGCTTGACGATAGGTCGAAAATTGCTCTTTTGATGCGTTGGGAATACTCAGAAGATCTATACTTTTTCCGGCAAGTTCTGCGGCTTCTTTGTTGTGAAGAAGTTCCACTGCTTCAAGAATTCTCTTGGTTAAAAGTTGATTTTCTATCAAAAGCTCGGCACAATTCGTTGGATTCATACGATTGAGTTTGGAGATAAGATAACGCATAAGTTCTTGAGTAGTTTTAAGGCGATAGAGTTTGAGTTCTACTTGAAACTCATTATTGAGAGTTTTTGCATATTTATCGACTTGATTGCACTCTTCTATAATCATGCCGGCGAGTTTTGCTTCTTTACAAAATGCCTCCGCATAATACTCCGGAGTTAAAAGTTTATTTTCATCTTTGAGTCGTTCTATCGCTTTTTTTATAATTCCGTTGATAGTCATCATTTCGCCTTTGTTGCTCGAGCTCCCTGCGCAGAGACTTTGGCTACAAAAGAGGAGATAGCTTTTGTAGCACCATTTTGAATCGCTTCAAAACGGATCTGATCAGATATTATAGCATTTGCTTCGATTGAAAAATCATAATTTCCAGAGACATCATATTGCTTCACGATTCCTTCATGAGTACTTGTGATGTGTAAATAAATAACTGTTCTATATCCCGTTACATATCCGTTTGTATCATACTGCATAGGAGTGTAGATGACATTTTTAAGCGTGATGACAAGGTGCGTTGTAGAGTGAGCTCTATCACTTAAAGAGGTTTGAAAACTTTTGATAACAGCCATATCCACTGCATCTTTGATTGAGACTGTATTTTGAGGATCGATGGCAGATATGATCACTTGTGTACTTACTTTGTCTCCTAGCACTTCACGCGCAAATTTTGAGCTTGGAAGGTAACCACAACCGCTTAAAATACCTACATATAAGGCTAAAAGTAGTATCACAGAAGCTCTTACATGTTGCATTTTTTATCCTTTTATAACAATGTTTACGAGTTTATTTGGAATCACGATCTCTTTTACGATCTCTTTATCTTCCAACCATCTTGCGATACTCTCTTTTGCCAAAGTTAGTATTGTCTCATGACTATCACCTACTCCCACTTCGATCTCAGCGCGTTTTTTACCATTAACAGAAACACCCATATTGATGCTCTCAACTTCAAAAACTTCATCGATCACTTTTTGAGGCACAAGGTTCTTACATGTAAAGAGTTTATCACTTAATTCCCAACAGATATGCGGTACAACAGGTTCCATTATTGATAAGAGAATCCAGTAACCTTCCGTCCAAACATCTCTGTTTTCTTGAGTACCCAGTGCATTCATTGCTTCCATAACACCAGCTATCATCGTGTTGAAAGTGTAACGTTCTGTGTAAACTTCTTCAGCTCTTTGCAATGCTTCATACACTTTTTTACGAGCAAATTTTTCCTCTTTGCTCAAAGTTGAATGATTGACTATTGGCAAAGTTTTAGAGATATTTGCTTTTGAACTTCGATCATAAAAACGTTTTAAAAATCTAAATGCACCCTCTACTGCACTGTCATTCCACTCTAACTCTTGAGTCGGAGGTGCGGCAAAAAGGATAAAAAGTCTTGCTGTATCTGCGCCATATTTTTCAATGAGTGCATCGGGATCGACCGTATTTCCTTTTGACTTGCTCATTTTTGAGCCGTCTTTGAGAACCATCCCTTGAGTCAGCAATTTTTCAAACGGTTCACTGTTTTCTATGTAACCCAAATCACGAAGAACTTTTGTAAAAAATCTCGCATATAAAAGGTGTAAGATCGCATGTTCAATCCCACCGATATAATGGTCAACTCCCATCCAGTAATCAACCTCTTTTTTGTCAAAGCCTTTCTCATTCCATGTAGCTTTAGATGCTGTGTAACGCAAGAAATACCATGAAGATTCTACGAAAGTATCCATCGTATCTGTTTCACGGAGTGCGTCACTTCCACATTTTGGACATTTGCACTGCTTCCATGTTGGATGATTGGCAATAGGATTCCCCTCGCCTGTGAACTCTACATCTTCAGGAAGTGTGATAGGAAGGTTTTCTTTTTTCTCAGCCACTGTGCCACATGTGTCACAGTGGATCAAAGGGATAGGTGCGCCCCAATATCTTTGACGTGAAATTCCCCAGTCTTTGAGACGGAAGTTGATCACTTTTTTACCGATGCTTTTCTCTTCAAAAAGATCCATTACTTTCTGTTTTGCATCAGTTGAAGGAACACCGTCAAACTCAGCAGAGTTAAATAAAACACCCGTTTCTGTAAATGCGCACTCAGTTGGGAGGTCACCTTCAAGCGGTTTGATAACAGAGTGGATAGGAAGATCATATTTTTTTGCAAATTCATAATCTCTGTCATCATGTGCAGGAACTGCCATAACTGCGCCACTGCCGTAATCCATCAAAACAAAATTAGCGATCCAAACAGGAATATTTTTTCCCGTTAAAGGATGAATCACATTGATCCCAAGCGAGATACCTTGTTTATCTTTTTGACGGTCAATATTATTTGAGTTTTTCATGTGACGAATAAGGGT
>CAISHH010000029.1 GCA_903885085.1 uncultured Campylobacterales bacterium | reverse complement strand
GGCATCAGCTCAATTGAGTATATCATCTCCACTATCAAAAGACTTCATGACAATCAAAAACATAAAGTACTTATCGTTGATGATTCTTTAGTATTTCGCAATCAAATGCAAAAGATGGTAAAAAATATGTTTTTTCAAGTCATTACTGTAGCTCACGGAGAAGAAGCTCTTGCAATGCTGCAAATACATCCTGATATAAAAATAGTCCTTGCAGACTACTTTATGCCCGTTATGGATGGACTTGAGTTGACAAAAGAGATCAGAAAACAATACTCTAAAAATGATCTTAGTATCATTACAATCTCATCCAATCAAGATGAAGAGATCACAGCACTTTTTCTCAAAAACGGAGCAAATGACTATATCTACAAACCCTTTTCAAAAGAGGAGTTTATCTGCCGTCTCAACAACACCATCGAAGCTTTGGAAAACATAGAAAAGATCACAAACAATGCGAACAGAGACTTTTTGACAGGTGTTTACAACCGCAGATATTTTTATGCAAATACTCAGGAGTATTTTCAAGAAGCTAAACAAAGCGGACAAAATTTCGGCGTCGCTATGATAGATATAGACCATTTCAAAAAGATTAATGACACTTATGGACATGACACGGGAGACAAAGCGATTGTCAATCTTTCTCAGATACTCACAACTAGTGTAGATGCAAAAGATATCGTCGCACGATTTGGCGGTGAAGAGTTTTGTATCATTTTAAAAGATATGAGCGCTAATGCCATAAAAGAAAAACTTGAAACTATAAGACAAAAAGTAGAAAAATCTTCCATTAAAGATCACGATAAACAGATCTCTTTTACAGTTTCCATCGGTGTTGTCACATCAGCCGAGGACACTTTAGAAGAAACGATCAATACTGCAGATATGTTTTTATATAATGCAAAAAATGGCGGAAGAAATCAGGTTGTCTCGGACTAATCTAAAACGATTAAACGTCCAAAAGGAATCTCTGCCTCTTTTGGCGAGACCCAAACTACTTCAAAAAGTGGCTCTTGCTTTGGAAAAAATCCATCTAAATCCGTAAAATACAAAAGCAAAGAAGTATCATAAAGATGAAGATTTATATACTCAAACGTGGGGCGAAAATCTGTTCCACCGCCACCTTTTAAAGAGTAACTCAGTTCATCGCCCTCATAAAAAGTCTCATGTGATTGCACCGCGACATCTGCGACGAGTATGTCGATCTCATAGTTTGAGATGGAGAGCATAATGGAGCAAATCTCACTCATAAAACTTCCCAAAAGCACCTCATCTACAGAACCGGAACTATCGATGGCGATGGTGAGTTTAAAGCGGTTACTCGTAAGCGAAGGGAGATACGTTCCAAGATAAAGCAGTTTTTTTGAAGGTGGTAAAACTCTGTAATCATCTCTATAAAATCTGTCTATCGCGTGAGCCAATTCCTCTCTCCAATCAAGCTTACATATAAGCTTTATATCGAAGAAACGTTCCATCCCAAGAGGCAGATCACCGCGACTCAGCTCATCTTGCAAAAGCTTTTCATTGATCTGTGAAAACAGCTCTTCATCGACCACATTTTCCACTTCCATCTTTGGAGCGTTTTCATCTTTTTTATCATCTGATTGAGGATTGTTTTGCTTGTTATTTTGGCGTTTATTCTCTTCATTGAAACCCGTCTCATCGCTCTCATCATCGCTGAACTCTTCGTTTTTTATCTCATCTTTTAAGATCTCATAAATCTCTTCAGCATACAGACCATCAAATCGCGGATCATGATTGACACCAAAAGGTTTATCAAGTCCATTTTCGACAAGCATCGCATTGATAGCATAATCCGTTGCAAGTTGCCAAAGCCAGCCATAACGAGAGTTTTTACGGTTTTGATGCGATAAAACTGTGTGCATAGCGCCGTTACTAAGAGCAAATTCCAACTCACTTATCTCTAAATCTGCGAGATATTCGTCGTTATATTCTAGTCTCAAACCATCACTTAAAAATGTCCCGATATTATCGTTTTTCACAAGCTCCAAACGGCTTGCAAGCGTTCCAAAATAGGGATAATCGACAAGCAGTTTTGCCTTAGCCTGAGATATCTTTGTCTGCAACTCCTTTACACCCACAGGGCACTTTGCATGTAGACTCATGAGAGAAGATAACTAAACTTTCGTACCCATATTTTAAACACTTCTGAGTGTTCCATGCGAACGCCGTTTCTTTGGAGTTCTTGGACTATCATCACGGCAAACTCGCTTTGAAGTTCAATCGTATAGCTCAAAAGATTTTCAAGATACTCTGGATTATGAAGTGTTTTACTTACAAGCCCAGCGCTAAGTGCATATAACACATCCACATCGCTTGGATACTCGCCCTCGCCCGTTTGTAAAATAGCTTCGATATCTGGAAGTCTGTTGACGACTTTACAAAAACTGAGGAAATCCACGGCGATATCGTGCCCAACTGCTCCGCCTATTGTATTCATTAACAGTTGTTCACTGATGCTTGATTTGAGGAGTTTATCCACAAATTCCCAGCTTCTTGGTGTTGCAAAACTCTTCTCGTTTTTTGTCGCATCAAAGGTAAAAAGATTCTCATTTTTATAGCCGATGTACGCGATAATGCGCTCATCAATAAGTGTTTTATACGCCCACGATTTATAATCATCCACGTCCACACTCATTTCCAGATGCACAAAACGGTTAGCAAGCGGGGATGGCATTCTATAAACCACGCCTCTGTCACTCTCACGATTTCCAGCTGCGACTATCGCCCAACCCTCGGGCAGTTCATACTCGCCCACTTTTCTGTCTAGTATGAGCTGATACGCCGAAGCCTGAACAGCGGGAGGCGCGGAGTTGAGCTCATCTAAAAACAAAATACCGCTTCCCTCGCGCGGCAAAAATGAAGGGGAAGCCCAAACTGCGGTGTGTTCGTGCTTGTCATAAAAAGGGATCCCTTTTAAGTCTGTCGGATCCATCAGTGAAAGACGCAGATCCACAAAGCCCATCTTATTTTCATCGGCGATCTGTCTGATGATGGAGGATTTTCCAATTCCAGGCGCGCCCCAAAGAAAGGTCGGGATTTTTTGCTCTATCATCGCTTCTATCGCGCTTCTTATCTCACTTGCTCTCAAGTCTGCCATCCTATATTTTCTGTTTTTATATGGTTTCCAAAGGCTTCGTTTTCACTCACTAGACGATCAAGTCTTTGGTCGAGTCTGAGTTCATAAAGAAGTTCCACTGGAATTCTTGGGTTTTTGCATAAAGCTTTTAAGACTTCAATCTCTTTAGAATTTACGAGTTTTTCTAAAATTTCAACGGGAGTTTTTGAATTTTGTGCTAGGGAGAGATGATTTTTCTCATTCAAATACGCTTCTCGAAGACTCTCCTCTTTTACTGCTGGATTGGAAAAAAGTGAGAGGTTGATCTCATCATCGCCTAGTGAAAGTATCATTTGTGCGACTTCCTCACAAAGAGTTTGATTTTCACATAAAATGAGTGTCGTTTCTTTATTAGCAAGCGCTAAAAGTGTCTCTTGCATCTTACATGTAAGCGTTTTATTTTTAGCCAAAAAGCTTGGAGTTTTCTCTATAAAGAGTTTAAAAACAGTATCATCAAGTTTGATATGCTCGGCAATTATCTCGGGATAATGCTCTTGGAGTTTTTCCATCAAAGCTCTATCAAGATCTGCGTTTTTACAAAGGGCTTCATTGATAGTTACGTCGTTCAAAGAAAAGAGGATAGTTTGCAAACTTTTATCTAGCCCTTTTCGGCCTGCAATGATCTTTTTTATCTCCAAACTGCCATTTTTCAAAAGCATTTTCAAAACTGAATCTGGAGTGTTTTGATTTTTTGAAATAGAGAGTAAAATCGCATATAAACTTTGATTTGAAACTCCTTTTTTAAGCGGCTCCAATCCTGCGATCACTTCTATAAGATCACCATTATTACTTTGCTCTACAAGATGCATAAGCCCCAAAGTTGCGTACTGGACATTATGATTTCTCTCTATATTTTCATAAAATCTCGATATCAGCGCCGCGGTAACATCACGGTTTTCATCATTATCAAAAAATCCCTCATTTTGCCAATCATAAAGTTTTATGAGTTTTAAAAAAAGTGTGTCATTGATCTGTGAATTTTTTATATAGGCGAAGAGTCTTTCTTTGTCGTGAGAGAGTTTGAGACTCATCAAAAGTGCATCTTCGTCAATATTTTTGATGAGTATGTTTTCAAGCTCATCGATGGTGATAAATTTCTCTTTTAAGCCCGCCTCATAAAGTGCATCAAAATCATTTTGTTCATAAGGAGTAATGAGTCTGCCCTCAGCTATGAAAACTACATCCGCATCATATTTACTTACAAGCTCTATCTTACACTCTTGTATCTGGTAAAGAAACTCCTCTTGATTAAAAGCCCTTGGTTTTCCAAAAAGAAGAATCTTTTTATTTTTTAACTCTTCTAAGACAATCTTACTCATCTAATTTACTAACACTTTTTCTATAGAATATTTCAAATCCGCATCGAGCGTGTCCATCGATTTGAGCATCCATCTCAAATATCCCGCATCTTCATGAGCAACATCGGCGAGGTCTTTGCCTTTGTATTTTCCAAATCTGAAAGATTTTACAAAGATCGGTTCTTTGGTTAAAGCCACCATCTTCTCGACAGGATTTTCACCTACAAACTTTTCTTGAACTGATTTACGAAGCTCAGTCAAAAAAAGTTTCAGCGTCAAAACATCGCCTATCGCATCATGTGCTTTTACTTCGATGCCAAGCTTATCCGCTTCTGCTTTTTCTTCCTTGTAAAGTCCCATTTTATAGCGAAAATATTGTAATCTGTGCGCTTCTTCATCAGCATAAACATGTCTCGCGCAACGAAGAGTATCGATGAGTTTCATATTGAGCGAGAAACCCTCTTTTTCAAGCATCCCTATATCAAAAACAGCGTTATGGATGATGACGTAGTTTTCAGGAGTGTTGAGTTCAAGAAGTCTTTTATAGGCCTCAGTTTCGGCGCATAAAGGCTTTCCCTCGATCATATCAGGTGTGATACTGTGCACTTCCATCGCTCCATAAGAGATGGGTACTTCAGATGAGCAAAATTCATTATGCACCTCTATCTCTTTAGCACCAAGCACCATATATCCAAGCTGAATGATGCGGTCATTTTCTCCCGCGCCCGTTGTTTCCGTATCTAAAATTATATATTTTGCCACTTTGCCTCTTTCGTTAATGCTTTATTTCTAAAAATGGATGAAGCATATAGTTTTTCATAGCCTCGAGATACATCTCGTTTAGTTGGATGAGTAAATATTTCATACCTTCCTTATACACCTTTTTATATTCACAAAAAGTAAGAACGATATCAGGATATTTTTTTCCTTTATAAACAAAATCATGAACCATAATCGGCTCATTTAAATCATCAAATATTTCAAGAAGTTTACTACTCGAAAAGGGAGTATCACTCAGTCCAAAAAGATGGTAGAGTTTGCTGCACGGGATACTCATCAAAGATTCTTTATCACTCTGTATATAGGTACTATACAACGATTGCGCGAGTTTCAATGACTCTTTAGATAAAGGTGATTTTACAAGCTCTTGTTTTTCAATCTTCACCGTACAGCTCCCTAAATAGTTTATCTAGATCAAATTTTACCAATGGCTTCATACGAAAAATATAATGCGGAATCACCTCCAAAAAGAGATATCCAACAAGAATCATAGGATAAAAAGCAGCAACTTCTCTGTAAAGCATTTTATATGTATGACGTTTTTTCAGCCACTCCCGACCCACCTTTGAACCACTCATTCCAAGAATGACCTCAAATGCGACGATAAATCCCCAAACCAAATAAGTAAGAATCAATCCTAGCAATAAATACCAAAAAGAAAATTCCAAACTGTAAAACATGCAACCATTATCTCATATCCTACCTTATGCTACAATTTGACTATAAGTAGTTTTTATCTTTTAAAGCTTCAGTTTTGACAGTACTTTTTTTGAATCAGTAGTGCTTTATAGAAAGTAAATGAAAGTGATAATTTCTGTTAACCTAAAGTGATACAATGTTCAATATATTATTTTAAATGAGGTGTTCAAAATGAAAAAAATCGCATTAATCAGTGTATTGTTATTAACGTGTAATCTGTTTGCTTATGACAATTACCAAGGAATTATGGGTGAAGATCATCATGATCGTAAGCATGATCAAAGATTTCAAGATGCCAAAGAAAGAATACTTGAAAAAGAAAATCAACATTTAAAAGTTATCCAAGCAAATATGGATTGTGTTCGTCATGCAGATTCGATGAAAGACTTGCAATTCTGTAGAGAAAAAGCAAAGGAAAGAAATGATGCTTTTAAAGCACAATTCCCACCTGAAAATATGCCCCACTAAATCTTATAAAAGCCCAAGCAGTGCTATCAAAAGCACTGGTGGTGTGATCACGACACCTACTTTCATATATTCACCCCATCCTATTTTCACACCTTTTTGAGCCAATACATGTAACCATAAAAGCGTCGCAAGTGAACCAATAGGTGTCATTTTTGGTCCGAGATTTGAGCCTAAAATATTTGCATATGCAAGCGCTTCATGTCCTGCGTAACCCACTTGGTTGATCGAGATATCCATAAGCATAATGGTTGGCATATTATTCATCACTGAACTGATAATCGCAGATAAAAAGCCTGTTCCGACGATAGCCACAGTATTACTTTGTTCTAAAAGCACTTTGATCCACGAAGCAATAATATCGCTGATTCCTGCATTTTTAAGTCCGTAAACGACAACATAAAGCCCGATGGAAAACCAGACAATCTGCCAAGGTGCGGCTTTAATGGTCATAATCGGTTTGACTGCTTTGTGATAGTTTGCAATAAGCAAAAAGAGGATCGCGCCACCTAGTGCAAAGAAAGAAACAGGCAAATGAAATCTATCTCCGATAAAATACCCAGCCATCAAAAATGCCAAAAAGAACCACGAAATTTTAAACATCGGCATACTCTTGATAACCGAGCGAGGCTCTGCGAGTGCAGAAGTATCGATGAAAGTAGGAATATCTTTTCTAAAATAGATCCATAAAACTACGATAGATGCGATGATGCTCAGTAGATTCGGCAAAAACATATGCAAAGCATATTCACTAAAACCTATATGAAAATATCCCGCTGTTACGATGTTTGTAAGATTTGAGATGATAAGGGGATTTGACGCACTGTCGCCGATAAAACCGCCTGCCATCAAAAAGGCAAAGACCGAGAGAGGTTTCAGTTTAAGATGCTTTATCTTTGCTAAAACTATCGGCGTCAAAATAAGTGCCGCTCCATCATTTGCAAAAAATGCGGCCACAACTGCGCCAAGAAGAAGGATATAGACAAACATCAGATGCCCGTTTCCACCACTAAGTCTTGCCATTTTGAGCGCTGCGTATTCAAAGAAACCTATCTCATCAAGCACCATAGAAAGAAGAATAATCCCGATAAATGAGAGTGTCGCATCCCAGACAATGCCCGTTACAGTGAGCACATCACTAAAACTAACAACTCCAAGAACAAGACTCACCAAAGCACCAACAACCGCTGTCGTACCAATCTGAAGCCCTTTAGGCTGCCAGATGATAAAAAGCAATGTGATAAAGAATATCGAACTTGCTAACAACATTGGTTATTGATCAGTGTTGATTTTGCAAGTGCTTCTTCGATCTCTTCTTTATTTATATCTCCGCTTAAAGTGAGATTGACATCGCCATCCTCACCGCTTATCTGGATACCTTTTATTTTCTCTTTCGTTGCATCACTCATACATTCGCATCCGCCGCTTTGGCAGTTTTGCACCATTGAGACAATATTCGCTTTTTTAACTTCACCCAAAAATGATATTTTCACGCCATTTGTTGTTTTACTTACTTCTTTTTGCATCTTGTATCCTTTACATATAGAGGAACTATAGCATACTTTCATCAATAAATCAATATATCTTGATATATAAAAATTACGTTATAATCTCTTTTATGGAAATATTTTTAACAACAGTATCGGCACTCAATGATGAAACGCGTATAAAACTTTTACGTTTTATAGATGAAAACGGCTCTATGTGCGTGTGTGATCTTCAAGAATCCTTTGGAATGATCCAATCCCGTCTCTCTCGTCATCTTAAAATCCTCAAAGATGCGGGATTTTTAAGAGTAGATAGACAAGGTACTTGGGCATATTATTCTATAAGAACACCACTGGACAGGTTTCGTCTCCAAGCACTCGAAGAGATCAAAACACTCGCCCTTTTCCTTCCTGAATTTAAAAAATGTTCGTCAAATAATGAAGGATGTACTATAAAATGAAGACAAAAATAAGAGAGTTGGCATACAATCTCAAGCTGATGTTAGAGGGATTTATAGATAAGGAACTCACCCTTTTTGCCGCAAGCCTCAGCTTTTACACCATCTTTACTATCATCCCTCTTTTGATGATCGTTATGGCACTTATCACTTCGCTTCCAAACTTTAGTGACCATTATGAGACGATCAAAACATTTATCTTCTCAAACCTTATGCCGGTAAATTCTGGTGCGATGATGGGTTACATCGACGGCTTTTTACAAAACTCTGTAAAGATGGGTGTTATCGGTTTTGCGAGTGTTATCGTCGCTTCTTTGCTCTTTTTTCAGAATTTCGAGTATATCATCAACCGTATCTTTCATGCGCAAAAAAGAACTATTTGGGAATCTGTCACAACCTATTGGACACTTATTACCCTTACACCTATCGCACTTGGTGTCTCTTTTTATATCTCCACTGAACTTGCCCTTATCGTCAATGAAAGTGGCTTATCTGGCTGGATAAATATCATCAAAATCTTTCCTTATATCATCGTTTGGGCGCTCTTTTTTCTTATCTATCAGATCGCCGCAAATGTCAAAATAGAGCCAAAAGCCTCACTCATCGCTTCATTTATAACTTCTTCAATATTTTCAATCGCCAAATCATCTTTTATTTATTACGTCATTTACAATAAAAGTTATTCTACTATTTACGGCTCTTTTGCTATGGTGATTTTTATACTATCCTTATCGAGATACTTTTCTAAGATTGTACACTTATACTGAAGGCTTAATCTTTTTGACCATAACAGATTGAGCATGGTATCCAAGCAAATTGCGAAATGTCCGGTCCTTTGTCCAATAGAAAATAAGTTCTTTTTCCCTTTATGGTTGCTAAATTCCAGTTTCCTTGTAAATGACCCGGTAAGAATCAGAT